>NZ_JASDDD010000050.1:0-25383 GCF_030407555.1 Curtobacterium sp. APC 4022 | reverse complement strand
GACGGGGTGCCGGACCGGCCCCCCACGCGACGGAGGCCCGACCCGCGTGACGCGGGTCGGGCCTCCAGGGCGTGTGGTGCGGGTCAGGAACCGGCGGGTGCCTTGTCCTGGGCACCGTCGCCGACCGGGCCGTCGGCGTTCACGATCGGGATCTGGCTGGTCGAGAACTCCTTCGCCCAGTCGGACTGCGCCAGCTCCGACGTCGGGTCGTTGTAGTCGTCGATGACCCCGGCGACCTCGTCCTCGGACCCGACCGTCGGCCCGGAGCCCATGAGCGGCGACGCGGCGGTCTCCTTCGTGAAGTACACCGCGACGAGCCCGATCACCGCAGCCAGCATCAGGTAGAACGCCGGGATGTCCTCGGCCCAGCCGTAGCCGGCGTCCTGCGCCCACTTGATGAGCCCGGCGGTGGCGAGCGGGGTGGTCCCGCCGAACAGCGACACCGACACGTTGAACGCGATGGCCAGGGCGCCGTAGCGGATGATCGTCGGGAACAGCGCCGGCAGCGTGGACGGCATCGTCGACGTGAAGGTCACCAGGACCACGCCGAGGATCAGCAGGCCGGAGAACACCCCGACCCCGGTGCCGGACTGGACGAGCTTGAGCGCCGGCCAGGACAGCACGATGAAGCCGATGCAGCCCGCGGCGAGCACCGGACGACGACCGAAGCGGTCGGACAGCCGACCACCGAAGGTGATGACGACCATCATCAGCAGCATCACGACGACGATCAGGATGAGCCCGAACGTCGCGTTCTGTCCGAGGTTCTGCTCCAGGTAGGTCGGCATGTACGACAGCAGCATGTAGTCGGTCACGTTGAAGACCAGGACCAGCCCGATGCAGATGATCAGCGAGCGCCAGTTCTCGGCGAAGAGCTTGAGGAACGGCGTCTTCTGCGACTCGCGCTCGGCGGCCTGCTCCTGCTGCTTCTGGAAGGCCGGGGTCTCCTCGAGCTTCAGCCGCAGGTAGAGCCCGATCAGGCCGAGCGGACCGGCGATCATGAACGGGATGCGCCAGCCCCAGCTGAGCAGGGCGTCCTCGGACAGGCCGAACTGCAGGCCGGTGACGATCGAGGCACCGAGCACGTACCCGGCGAGCGTGCCGAACTCGAGCCACGAGCCCATGAACCCGCGGCGCTTGTCCGGGGAGTACTCGGCGATGAAGGTCGCGGCGCCGCCGTACTCACCACCGGTCGAGAAGCCCTGCACGAAGCGGGCGACGAGCAGCAGGATCGGTGCCCAGACGCCGATCGTGTCGTACGACGGGATCAGGCCGATCATCAGCGTGCCGGCGGCCATCAGGATCATCGTCAGCGCGAGGACCTTCTGGCGGCCGATCTTGTCGCCGATCGGGCCGAAGACCGCACCACCGATCGGGCGGACGATGAACGCGGCGGCGAAGAACCCGAAGGTCGCGACGATGTTCGACGCCGGGTCGCCCTGCGGCAGGAACACCTGCGAGATGGTCACCGTCAGGTAGGCGAAGATGCCGAAGTCGAACCACTCCATCGCGTTGCCGAGGGCCGCTGCGGCGACGGCACGCTTGAGCATCGACTCCTCGACGACGGTGACGTCGTCCTCGGTCAGCTTCCGTCGAGCACGCTTCACGGCGCCCTTCGTCCGCAGCGGGCGATCGCCGTGCTGCTGCTGGGGTGTGTCGTTGGCTGGCAAGGTGTTCCTCCGGTGTGCTGTGGCGTCCTTCGGGCTCCCGGCGGGACGGCCGGGCATCCGGCGAGACAGCGACACTGGCGTCCTACGAACCGCGCTCGCCGGACAAACCCCGGAAGCCTACCAGGTGGGCTGTAGCGCCCCGGCCCACCGGTACGCTGAGGATCGCACCCGCACCACGCGGGGACACTCAGGCACCTCATCACGGACTCGGTGCCGCACATGTGAACGGAAGGCGCAGCCATGACCAAGCCCATGCCCGACAAGCCATCGGTGGACGGACTCGAGCAGGTCTGGGGGCCGCAGTGGGAGCAGGACGGCACCTACCGCTTCGACCGTGACGCCGCCGGCGACCGGTCCGCCGTCTACTCGATCGACACCCCGCCGCCGACCGCCTCCGGCTCGCTGCACATCGGGCACGTGTTCTCGTACACGCACACCGACCTCAAGGCCCGGTTCGAGCGCATGCGGGGCAAGCACGTCTTCTACCCGATGGGCTGGGACGACAACGGTCTCCCCACCGAGCGTCGCGTGCAGAACTACTACGGCGTCCGCTGCGACCCGTCGCTCCCCTACGACCCCGACTTCACCCCGCCGTTCGCCGGTGGTGACGGCAAGTCGAGCAAGGCCGCCGACCAGCTGCCGATCTCGCGCCGCAACTTCATCGAGCTGTGCGACGAGCTGACCGTGCAGGACGAGCAGCAGTTCGAGGAGCTCTTCCGCACGCTCGGCCTGTCCGTCGACTGGACGCAGTCGTACCGCACGATCGACGCGACCTCCCGCGCCAGCGCTCAGCGCGCCTTCCTCCGCAACCTCGAGCGTGGCGAGGCCTACCAGGCCGACGCCCCGACGCTGTGGGACGTGACCTTCCGCACCGCGGTCGCGCAGGCCGAGCTCGAGGACAAGGAGATGCCCGGCGCGTACCACGGCCTGGCCTTCCACAAGAGCGACGGCAGCGGCGACGTCGTCATCCAGACCACCCGCCCGGAACTCCTGCCGGCCTGTGTCGCCCTCGTCGCGCACCCCGACGACGAGCGCTTCCAGGACCTCTTCGGCACGACCGTGCGCTCCCCGCTGTTCGACGTCGAGGTCCCGGTGCTCGCCCACCACCTGGCGCAGAAGGACAAGGGCGCCGGCATCGCGATGATCTGCACGTTCGGTGACACCACCGACGTCGTCTGGTGGCGCGAGCTGCAGCTGCCGAACCGCTCGGTGATCGGCTTCGACGGCCGCATCCGGTCCGACGAGCCGGCCTGGATCGAGTCCGCCGAGGGCCGTGCGCTCTACGCCGAGATGGCCGGCAAGACCGTGTTCTCCGCCAAGAAGGTCGTCGTGGACGCCCTGACCGAGTCCGGCGAGCTGGTCGGCGACGTGAAGACCATCAACCACCCGGTGAAGTTCTTCGAGAAGGGCGACAAGCCCCTCGAGATCGTCTCCACCCGCCAGTGGTACATCGTCAACGGCGCCCGTGACGAGCAACTCAAGCAGACGCTGCTCGAGCGCGGCGACCAGATCGCGTTCCACCCCGACTTCATGAAGGTCCGCTACGAGAACTGGGTCGGTGGCCTGTCCGGCGACTGGCTGATCTCGCGCCAGCGCTTCTTCGGTGTGCCGATCCCGGTCTGGTACCCCCTCGACGCGGACGGCAACCCGGTGTTCGACCAGCCGATCGTCCCGACCGAGGCGCAGCTGCCCGTCGACCCGTCGTCCGACCCGGCCCCCGGGTACGACGAGTCGCAGCGTGGTGTCGCCGGTGGGTTCCAGGGCGAGCTCGACGTGATGGACACCTGGGCGACCTCGTCCCTGACCCCGCAGCTCGCCGGCAAGTGGGAGACCGACCCGGCCCTCTACGACCTGGTGTACCCGTACGACGTCCGCCCGCAGGCGCAGGACATCATCCGGACCTGGCTGTTCACGACCGTGCTCCGCAGCCAGCTCGAGGCCGACGTGGTGCCCTGGAAGAACGCCTCGATCTCCGGCTTCATCGTCGACCCCGACCGCAAGAAGATGTCGAAGTCGAAGGGCAACGTCGTCACGCCGCTGTCCGTCCTCGAGGCACATGGCGCCGACGCCGTCCGCTACTGGGCGGCCTCGTCGAAGCTCGGTACCGACGCGGCCTTCGACCCGCAGAACCCGAAGCAGATCAAGGTCGGCCGCCGTCTGGCGATCAAGGTCCTCAACGCGGCGAAGTTCGTCTACGGCTTCGAGCTGCCCACCGGCGCCCACCAGGTGACCGAGGCGCTCGACATCGACATGCTCGCCGCGCTCGGCACCGTCGTCGACCAGGCCACCGCCGCGTTCGACGCGTACGACCACGCCCGGGCGCTCGAGGTCACCGAACGGTTCTTCTGGACCTTCTGCGACGACTACCTCGAGCTCGTCAAGGAGCGTGCGTACGGCACCGCCCCGGACGCCGGCCACGAGACGCAGGCGAGTGCGGTCCTCGCGCTGCGCGGTGCGATCGACGTCCTGCTCCGCCTGCTGGCACCGTTCCTCCCGTACGCGACGGAGGAAGTGTGGGCCTGGACCCACGACACCAGCGTGCACCGGGCCTCCTGGCCGGTCCGTGCCGACCTGCCGGTCGACCAGGCCGAGACCGGGCTGCTCGCCGCCGTCGGCCAGGCGCTGATCGGCATCCGCGGGGCGAAGACCGCGGCGAAGGCGTCCCAGAAGACGCCGGTGACGCGCGCCGTCGTGCAGGCACCCACCGCCGTCCGCGAGCTGGTCGAGCGCGCGGCCGTGGACCTGGCGGCCGTCGGCCGGATCCAGGACCTCGCCTTCGTCGACGGTGACGAGTTCGCCGTCGTCGAGATCGAGCTGGCGGAGCAGCCCCCGGCCTGATCCTGACGGACCGGACACCGGGCGCCCCGTTACCGTGGAGACACGGGCGGGGCGTCCGTCGTCGCGGCGGACTCCGCCGGCGACACGGCTCCGCCGACACGGACTGGAGGCACGGATGCAGTTGGGAACGCGATGGAACGTGGGCGCGGAACCGCCCGCGCGACTGCCCGAGACGATGGTCGTCGCCGTGCGCGGTGTCGAGGACGACCTGGCGGCGCAGTCCGTCGACGCATCGGCCTGGCGGTGGACGCTGACGTTCCTGGAGGGCAAGCCGATGGTCGAGCTGGACGACGGGACGTCGATCCACCTGGACCCGCTCGGGCACGCGCAGGTGACCGACCCGGACGACGCGGGGTCCGAGGACTGAGTCGTCGGACCCCGCAGACGCCGGACGGCCGGGGTGACGTGATGGTCACCCCGGCCGTCCGGCGTCTGTCCTGCGCGGTCAGCGCTTCGGCACCGACTCGACCGGCACCGGGACGAGCGCACCGCCCGCGATCCGGTACGCCTGCCGCGTGGCCGTGTCCCGCCCGAGCGCGGTGTCCGCACTCCAGCGGAGCAGACGGTTGCCCGGTTCGAGGTGGTCGAGCACCAGGAACTGCCCGTCGTGGACCGCGACCTCGCCGAAGCGCGCGGCGAAGGCACCCGCGGTCTCGACGCCCCGGAGCCAGCCGTCGGTGACGGTGGTGCCGTCGGCCTCGACCACCCGGGCACCGGCGTACCGGGTCGAGAAGTTCCCGTGGGCGGTCGTGCCGCCGCCGGCCTTCTGCAGCCAGAGGGTGCCGCTCGCCGGGTCGAGGACGAGCTCGGCGATCACGGTGTCACCGAGACCGCGGTACTGCACCATGGTGCCGCGTCGGACGTCGACCGGGACGCGGACGACGTCGGGGGTACGGTCCGCGGCGAGGAACTCGACCTGGGCCGACCCGGCGCCGGTCCCGACGGCCAGGGTCTGCAGCCGGGTCCGTCCGACCGTGACGTCGGGGCCGGGGGTGGTCGTGAGTTCGAGTGCTCCGCCTGCGGTCCGCTGCCCGTAGGTCGCGGTCCCCGTCACCTGCACCGCGCCCGTCGGGACGGCGTACCGGACGACGTGGTCCAGACGGTCGGTCCGGCGGTCGTGGTTGATGGTGAGGTCGAACGCCGGGTCAGGGCGCTCGGCCATCGCGGCGCGCGTCTGGTCGGTGAGTCCCAGCCCCCAGGCGTCGAAGAAGGCGGTGAGGTCCCGGCCGGTGACCTCGGAGGCGACCAGGGCGAACTGCTGCTTGCGCGCCGCGGTGTCCGAGGTGCTCGGCACCGTCGCACCGAGCACCCGGTCGACGCGGAACTGCTGGGCGATCCGGCCGTACACGTCGTCCCCGAAGGCCCGGCGGAGCTGGTCGAACATCAGCACGCGCAGCCAGATGTCCTGACGGTCGAAGTGCCGCTCGGCCTGGGGCAGTGCGAAGAACGTGGCCGCCTTCTTCCGGGTGGCCGCGTCGTCGAGCCGGTTCACACCCGGGGTCAGGTGCTCCTGGTTCGCCAGGGCGGAGACGTTGACGGACACCTCGCCCAGGCCGGCCCAGTTCATCCAGTCGGGCTGGTACGTGTGCCCGACCTCGTGCCAGAACGCCCACTGGTCGGCGGGCGCCTTCGACAGCAGGTCCCGCATCGCGCCGGTGTCGTTCTGGAAGCGGATCCAGTCGTGGGACGCGCTCGCGTAGCCACCCCCGGTGTCGGGGTTGGTGACGAGGACACGCTGCGGTGCCCGGTGTGCTGCCCCGGTCGCGGCCCGGTCGAGCCCGAACACGGCGTCGGTCTTCGCGACGAACCGCTCCAGCATCCGGACGCGGGGGCCGACCTGGATGCCCCGGTCGAGCAGCCAACGCTGGGCGATCGGCTTCTGCACCTGCACGAGGACGTCGTCGCCGATGAGCTCGACGATCGGCGCGGTCGACGACGCCATCCGCTCGGCGAACTGCGCCTCGGTCGTCTCGCCCTCGACGAAGGTCGCCATCGGGGCTCCGCCGTCCACGCGCACGGTCGTGGTCCGGGAGCCCTCGGCAGCGGTGTCGAGGAGGTGGACCGGCCCGCTCTTCGGCACGGTGAGGCGGTTCACGCCCGGCTGCAGCGGGACCGTCTGCACGCCGACGTCCTTCCCGCCGTTGAGGCCCGCGTACACGCCGTACAGACCGAAGCGTGCGGAGAGCCCGGAGACGCCCGCCGGGACCGTGATCGTGACGGTGTCGCCGGCGGTGACGGAACGACCGGTGGGCTCGTGTGCCGAGTGACGGTACGAGCGTCCCTCGGCACGACGTGCGGCCTCGGCGTCCCCGAGGGCACGGACCGGGACCACCGAGTGGGACGGCGCGACGACGAGGTGCTGCGGGGGCGTCGGTGCCTCCGGGGTCGTGACCGTGGTGGTGGCCGCCGGACCGGTGTTGCCGGCGGCGTCGACCGCGCTGATGGTGAACCGCACGGCGGTGCCGTCGGGCAGGTCGGCGATCCGGGCCTCCCGCGCGTCCGCCGGCAGGTGCGTCGGGGCGGCACCCGCACGGGTCACGACGTACCCGTCGACGCCGCGGTCGTCGGTGGCCGCGGCCCACCGGAGGCGAGCGGTGTGCGCGTCGACGGGGTCGCCGGCGAAGTCGGGCACGGTGCTCGGCGCGACGGTGTCCTCGGCGGGGACCTCCGGACCGCTGCCGTCGCCGTCGTCGCTGCCGTCGTCCGGGGTGCAGCCGGCCACGTCGGTGCCGTCGATGCTGCACGCCTGCACCGCCGGGACGACCGAGCCGTCGCCGGTCATGCCGAAGGACAGGTTCGCGGTGGCGCCGGGCGCGAGCTCCTGGCCGCGCTTCGCCGTGATGGTGACCTCGTCGCCGTGCTGCTCGGTGTCCGCCATCCAGCTCACCCAGCTGTCGAAGGCACCACCGGTGACCCGGAACCGGAGTTGCCAGCCGGCCGGTGTCTCACCGGTGTTCCGGACGACGAACTGTCCGCCGGCGTACCACGCGGTCGCGTCCGACAGCTCGAGCGAGGCGGAGACCGAGCCCGAGCCGGAGCCGGCGGTCGTGGGCGCTGCCCGGTCCAGCGCGACGGCCGGGTCGGCGAACAGGACGGACCCGGCGAGCAGGCAGGCCAGTGCGGGCAGCGCGCGCGGACGGGGTCGGCGGTGGGGACGGGACGACATCGGCAGGACTCCTCGGTGTGACGGGACGGTCCTCCCATGGTCCGGGCGTCCCCGGCACGAGCCACGTCTCCGAATGGTGACGGCCGGGCTCAGACGAGACCGGCGCGATGTGCGGCGATGGCGAGCTGCGTGCGGTTCTGCAGGCCGAGCTTGTCGAGGACGCGGGAGACGTAGGTCTTCGCCGACGTCGCGGTGACGCCGAGCCGCCCGGCGATCTGCGCGTTCGTCAGCCCCTCCCCCACGGCGACGACGAGCTCGCGTTCCCGGTCGGTGAGGTCCCCAAGGTCGTCGAACGGCAGCGGCTGCTCCTCGTGGTCGCGGGCCACGGCACGACGGACGACGGCGTCGGCGACCGCGGGTGCCAGCACACACCGTCCGGCGGCGACGTCCACGATCGCGGCGGGAAGTTCGTGCGGGCGTGTGCCCTTGAGCAGGAACCCGGAGGCGCCGGCCGCGAGGGCGCGGAGCACGTCGTCGCCGTCGTCGAACGCGGTCAGGACGAGGACGGCCGGAGCTGCCGGACACTCGCGCAACCGCCGGGTCGTCTCGATCCCGTCCATGCCGGGCATCCGCAGGTCGACCACGGCCACGTCGCACCGGAGGCGCCGGGCTGTGGCCACGGCACGCTCGCCGTCGCTGCACTGCGCCACCACGACGAGCCCGGGCTCGGACTCGATGACGATCCGGAGGCTCGACCGGATGTCGTCGTCGTCGTCCACCAGCAGCACGCGGGTCATCGGGGCAGCTCGAGGTCGAGACGGAAGCGGCCGTCCGGCGTCCGGGTGTGTCGGAGGAGACCGCCGACCTCGGCCGCGCGTTCGGCGGCGACCGCCAGCCCGTGGCCCCCGGTCCGGCGGGCGTCGGGGAGCCCGCCGCGCGCTGCGACGCCGGCCGCATCGGAGCGCGACGGGAAGGCGTTCCGGAAGGTCACCTCCAGGCGGTCCGGCAGCAGGGCTGCGGTGACCTCGACCACGCTGCCCGGAGCGTGCTTCCGTGCGTTGTGCAGGGCCTCGGCGGCGACCGCGTCGAGGACCGCGGCGCACCGGGTGTCGAGCCCCGCGGTCCGGGCGAGCGGTCCGGCGGCGGGTCCCCGGCGGACGACGTCCTGACCGTCCTCGAGCGCCGCGTCGAAGGACTCCTGCCAGGACGGTGTCGCGAGGGTGGCGGCATCAGGCGCCGCGGGCTGGCGGGTGCCTGACTGCGCCTCGGTGCTCCGGAGCAGACCGACGACGAAGTGCAGGTCCTCGAGCAGACCGGCGCCGCTGTCGGCGATGCGGGTGGCGAGACGACGGGTCGCTTCGTCATCGCTCTGGGCAGCGAGCGCCGTGGCGTGGAGCGTCATCCGGCTCACCCCCTGTCCCACGACGTCGTGCAGGTCGCGGCTGAGGCGGAGCCGCTCCTGCGCAACGACGTCGGCCGCCCGCGCGGCTGCGGCGGCGGCCTGCAGCCGGAGCCGTTCCTCCCGGGCGCCGACCACCCGACGCGCCTCACCGACGGCGCCACCCACCAGGGCGGGGAGCACGACGGCGACGAGGGGCGCGGACTCGGCGGGGACCGCGACGTGGCCGGCCCGGAACATGCACGGGTCCGGCACCAGCCCGAGGGGGTGCAGGACGGTGAAGACGCCGAGGACGACCCACCAGCCGCGTCCCCGGCGCGCGGCGACCACGGCGCTCATGACGACGACGAACGAGCACGAGCCCGTCATCGCCCAGACGATCGGGGCCACTGCCGTCGGCAGCAGCGGCCAGCGGTGCACGGCGTACAGCGACAGCCCGCCGATGACGAACACGAGCACCTGCAGGAGGTCCGGCGCAGCCCGGGCCGCGAGGGCGTCGTACCAGACGCTGTAGCCGGTGACGGCCACCGGCAGGACGACGGCGCCGATGCGCGCGATCCGACGGAGGCGGTCCGACGGCGTCTCGACGAGTCGTTCGAGCGGGCGGAGCGGACGATCGATCGTCGAATCAGTCGACATGTTGGATATCACGTATCGAGTGTAGACTAAGCAGCAGCGATGGTTTCCTGTCGACTTCCGGAGACGCCCCGCCGGCCCGGGCACGCTGCACCATGGTCGACGTCCGCACCGGCGGACACCATCCGCTCCGGCGGACGTTCCCCTCCGAAAGGCATCCTGATGTCCCTCCGCTCCTCCACCCTCGCCACCGCCGCGATGACCGCCGCGATGATCGGGTGCACGCTGCTCGTCCCGTCCGTCGCCTCGGCCGCACCGACCCAGGAGGCCGCGACCGGCACCGCAGGCCAGCTCCAGATGTGGGACGGCAGCCAGCACTACAGCAGCGGTCAGTTCGTCATCACGAACCCGACCGCGGGTGCGTCGGACTGGGAGCTGACGTTCTCGGTGCCGAACGGGTCGTTCGAGAACCACTCCGACTGGAACGTGGACGCACAGGTCGACGGCGACCGCGTGACGCTCACGCCGAAGAACGGCGCACTGGCAGCGGGCATGAGCGAGTACGTCTCGTTCGGCATCGCCGGTGACGGGTCGAGCGCCCTCACCGTCCAGGGCTGCGACCTCGGTGGCGCCGCGGTCGGCGGCTGCTCGGCGGCCGAGGACCAGGGTCAGGCACCGACCATGCCGGGCGACGTCCACGTCACCGACGTCGCACACGACCGGGTGACCGTCAACTGGACCCCGAGCACCGACGACGGCCCCGGCATCCTGTACACCGTGACGCTCCTGCGCGACGGCGACGTGATCCGCGAGTACCCCGTACCCGGCGCCCACCGCACGAGCCAGGTCGTCGACCGCCTCGACCCGGACCGCGACTACGAGGTCGTCGTCACCGCTCGGGACTCGGACGACAACGTCAGCGCCGCCGAAGCCGTCTCGTTCACCACGGCCGCCGACCCGTCGGTCGCCGGGCCCGCCACCCCGGCGGACTTCCACGTGAACACCGAGCAGTCCGACCGCGTCATCGTCAACTGGAACTCGCCGGTCACGCCCGAGCTGCTCGGCCACCAGGTCCTGCTATTCCAGGACGGCGAACTCATCCGCGCACACGTGATCGCGAACCCGCGCCAGGCGTCGGTGATCGTCGACCGCCTCACCGCAGGTACCGACTACGAGGTCGCGGTCCTGGCGTACGACCGGTCGGGTCACGAGACGACCTCCGACCGGGTCGCGTTCACCACCGCGCGCTGACAGCGCGAGCCGGGCGCGCTGACCGCGCGACCCGGCACACCTGACGGGGCCGACCCGGACCTCCCGTCCGGACACCCACGAGCGGAGCCGGCCTGGCGCCGCGGGATCACCGCGGCACCAGGCCGGTTCCGGAGCCGGTCAGGCGCGGACGCCTGACCGGGATCGCCGAGGGATCAGGACTCGGCGAGCCAGGAGAGCAGCACCGCGTTGACCTCGGCGGTGTGTGTGGTGAGGAGGCCGTGAGGGGCGCCCTCGATCTCGACGTAGCGGGCGGTGGGCAGGGCCTTCGTGAAGCGACGCCCGGTGGCCTCGATGGGCAGGACGTTGTCCGCGGTGCCGTGCACGATGAGCGCGGGCACGGTGACCTTCGGGATGTCCTGACGGAAGTCCGTCGGCCAGGTCAGCGGAGCGGCAACGGACGCGATCGCACCGGAGCCGGCAGCGACGTTCCAGGCGTTCCGCACCTGCTCCTCGGAGATCCGGCTGCCGAGGTTCTCGTCGAGGTTGAAGAAGCCCTCGTAGAAGGACGTGAAGTACGCGTAGCGGTCCTTCGCGACGTCGGCGGAGACACCCTCGAAGAAGGACATCGGGGCGGCACCGTCGGGGTTGTCGTCGGTGACGGCCAGGTACGGCTCGAGCGAGGCCAGGAACGCGACCTTGGCGATCCGGTCCTGACCGTGGCGACCGATGTAGCGGGCGATCTCGCCGGTGCCCATCGAGAAGCCGACCAGGATCACGTCCTGCAGGTCGAGGGTCGTCAGGACGGTGTGCAGGTCGTCGGCGAAGGTGTCGTAGTCGTAGCCGGTCGAGGGCTGCGACGACTGACCGAAACCGCGGCGGTCGTAGGTGATGACGCGGTAGCCGGCGTCGAGGAGCGGGGGCACCTGACCCTCCCACGAGTTGCCGTCCAGGGGGAAGCCATGGATCAGGACGACGGGCTGCCCCTGGCCCTTGTCCTCGTAGTGGAGCGCGATGTCGACGCTGTTCTCGGTCCCGACGGCGATGGATCCCATGGTGTTCCTCCTGGTGAAGTGCACTGAGGCCGTCCAGAGAACGGTCGTTCTCCGGTGGTGTCGCCTACACTAGAGAACGATCGTTCCCGACGCAACCCCGTCGTCGTGGACACCGAGTGGACGGAGCATGGACATGGCGACGAGCACGGTCGAACCCGAGACGGCAGCACGGATCGTCGAGACCGCGGACGCGCTCTTCTACACGCGCGGCATCCAGGCGGTCGGCATGGACGAGATCCGTTCCATCGCCGGCGTCTCGCTGAAGAAGCTCTACGCCGCGTTCCCCGGCAAGGAGCAGCTCATCGCCGCCGTCCTCGCCGGCCGTCACGACTTCTGGGAGCAGGGCATCCGGGCCGCGGTCGACGCCGCCGACGGCCCTCGTGCGCAACTGCTCGCCGTCTACGACTTCCTCGAGTCCTGGTTCGGGGACGAGACCTTCCGCGGCTGCGGCTTCATCAACGCGTTCGGGGAGCTCGGCGCGACCTCCCCCGCCATCGCCGAGATCGCCCGCGAGCACAAGGACTCGTTCCAGCGCTTCGTCGCCGGGATCACGGCGCAGGCCGTCCCGGACGCCGAACGCGCCGAGGAGCTCGCAGCACAGCTCGCGCTGCTGGCCGAAGGGGCCCAGACCACCGCGGCCATCGCGGGGACGACCGAGGCGGCCGTGCACGCCCGCCGAGCGGCTGCCGTGCTGATCGACGCCGCGACGCACTGAGGCCGCCGGACCCGGCGCCCGGCGGACCCGGCACCGGTTCGGGCACCCGCCCGCTGCCGGTCCGGTCACCCGCCCGCCGCCCGCATCGCTAGGTTGGGGCGATGGCCACTCCGTTCGATGGACCGAGCACTACCGGCCGGCCTTCGACGCGGGCATGGCCGAACACCGCGCGGAGGTCGAGGCGATCGCCACCGACCCGGAACCGCCGACCTTCGAGAACACCCTGGTCGCGCTCGAGCGTGCCGGGCAGCTGCTCCAGCGGGTCGAGATGGTCTTCTCCACCGTCACCTCGGCCGACTCCACCGACGAGCTGCGCGACCTCGAGGCCGAGCTGTCCCCGCTCCTCGCCGCCCACCGCGACGCGATCGTCCTGGACGGGCGCCTGTACGCACGGGTCCGTGCCGTGCACGACGCCCTCGATGCGACCGCCGGCCGCTCGGAGGAGGACCGCCGCCTCGCCGAACGCACGCTGACCGAGATGACCCTCGCCGGCGCCGGACTCGACGACGCGGGCAAGGAACGCCTGACCGCGATCAACCAGGAGCTGTCGACCCTGACGACGACCTTCGAGCGCAACCTGCTCGAGGACACCAACGACGCCGCCGTGCACGTCACCGACGAGTCCGAACTCGCCGGCCTCGACGACGGCGCGAAGTCCGCCGCCGCTGGTGCCGCCGCCGACCGTGGTCTCGACGGCTGGCTCGTCACCCTGCCGCTCTACACCGGACACCCGTGGCTGGCGACGCTCACCGACCGGGGCCTCCGGCAGCGGATCATGGAGGCGTCGCTCTCGCGCGGCCGTCGTGGCAACGCCTTCGACAACCGGGACGTCCTGCTGCGCATCGTCCGCCTCCGCGCCGAGCGAGCCGAACTGCTGGGCTTCCGCGACCACGCGTCGGTCGTCACCGCGGACGAGACGGCCGGCACCCCGGAAGCCGTGGCGGGCCTCCTGTCCTCCCTGGTCACCGCAGCCGTTGCGAACGCCCGCGACGAACGCCAGGCACGCTCCCGCACCGTCGGCCACGACGTCGAGTCGTGGGACTGGGCGTACGCCACCGAGGTCCTCCGCGGTTCGCAGTTCGCCGCGGACAGCAGCGCACTCCGCCCGTACCTGGAGGCCGACCGGGTCCTGCGCGACGGCGTCTTCCACGCGGCGGGCGCCCTCTACGGCCTGCGGTTCACCGAGCGCCCGGACCTGCACGGCTACAACGACGAGGTCCGCGTCTTCGAGGTCGTCGACGAGCAGGACGCCCCGGTCGGGCTCTACCTGCTCGACCTGTACACGCGCGACGGCAAGCGCGGTGGCGCGTGGATGAACCCCGTCGTCGAGCAGTCACACCTGCTCGGCACACTGCCCGTCGTCGTGAACAACCTCAACGTGCCGAAGCCCGCGGCCGGCTCGCCCACACTGCTGACGCAGGACGAGGTCGAGACCCTGTTCCACGAGTTCGGCCACGCCCTGCACGGGCTGATCGCCCGGACGACGTACCCGCGGTTCTCCGGCACGAACGTCGAGCGCGACTTCGTCGAGTTCCCGTCACAGGTCAACGAGATGTGGGTCACGTGGCCGTCGGTCCTGGCGAACTACGCCAAGCACCACGAGACCGGTGCGTCGATGCCGCCCGAGCTCGTCCTGGGGCTCAGCGACTCCGAGGGGTTCAACGAGGGGTTCGGCACGACCGAGTACCTCGCCGCCGCGCTGCTCGACCAGGCCTGGCACCGACTCACCGCCGCCGAGGCCGCTGCGGTCACCGACGTCGAGGCGTTCGAACAGGAGGCCCTGGTCGCCGCCGGTATCGACGCTCCGGCCGTCCCGCCCCGCTACTCGTCGACGTACTTCGCACACACCTTCTCCGGCGGGTACGACGCCGGCTACTACGGGTACATCTGGAGCGAGGTGCTCGACGCCGACACCGTGGAGTGGTTCCGCGAGCACGGTGGACTGTCCCGCGAGGCCGGTGGACGCTTCGCGCAGCTGGTGCTCGGCGTCGGTGGCGCGAAGGACCCGCTCGAGGCCTACCGCGAGTTCCGCGGCCGCGATGCCGAGGTCGGACCGCTGCTGCGTCGCCGCGGCCTCGAGTAGCGGCGCGGCCGGCCGGTCCAGTCCGCGAAACACCGGTGTTCGTCGGTTGCGCCGCGGAAAGACGCGCCGTGACGCACGAACACCGGTGTTCCGCGAGCTCCGCGGACGGGCGGGAGGCGCGGTGCCGGCCCGCCCGGTGCGTCCGGTGCGTCCGGTGCGTCCGGCTACGCGGACTTCTCGACGCGCTTCGGTGCGGACCGCGGCACGATCGTCGGCGCCGCGTTCTCGAGCACCGACGCCCGGGTGACGACCACGCGGGCGACGTCGTCGTCCGAGGGGACGTCGAACATGATCGGCCCGAGGACCTCTTCCATGATCGCGCGGAGGCCGCGGGCACCGGTCTGGCGGAGCACCGCCAGGTCGGCGATCGCCTCGAGCGCCGCGTGGTCGAACTCGAGCTCGACGCCGTCGATCTGGAACATCCGCTGGTACTGGCGCACCAGGGCGTTCTTCGGCTCGGTCAGGATCTGCATGAGCGCGGCCTGGTCGAGCTTCGACACCGTGGTGACGACGGGCAGACGACCGATGAACTCGGGGATCAGGCCGAACTTGTGCAGGTCCTCCGGCAGGACCTCGGAGTAGAGGTCCTGGTGGTCGGTCGGGCTGTGCAGCTGGGCACCGAAGCCGATGCCGTGCTTGCCGACGCGCGACGACACGATCTCTTCCAGCCCGGCGAACGCCCCGGCGACGATGAACAGCACGTTCGTCGTGTCGATCTGGATGAACTCCTGGTGCGGGTGCTTCCGACCGCCCTGCGGCGGGACCGAGGCGACCGTGCCCTCGAGGATCTTGAGCAGCGCCTGCTGCACGCCTTCGCCGGAGACGTCGCGGGTGATCGAGGGGTTCTCGGCCTTCCGCGCGATCTTGTCGACCTCGTCGATGTAGATGATGCCGGTCTCGGCGCGCTTGACGTCGTAGTCGGCCGCCTGGATCAGCTTGAGCAGGATGTTCTCGACGTCTTCGCCGACGTACCCGGCCTCGGTCAGGGCGGTGGCGTCCGCGACGGCGAACGGCACGTTGAGTCGCTTGGCCAAGGTCTGCGCGAGGTACGTCTTGCCACAGCCGGTCGGGCCGATGAGCAGGATGTTCGACTTGGCGATCTCGACGTCGTCGCGGTCCTCGGCGGCGGTGATCTGCCCCTGCGCCCGGATCCGCTTGTAGTGGTTGTAGACGGCGACCGCGAGTGCGCGCTTCGCCGGGTCCTGCCCGATGACGTACTCCTGCAGGAAGTCGAAGATCTCGCGCGGCTTCGGCAGGTCGAACTCGCCGCTGCCGGTGTCCTCGCCCGCTTCGGCGAGGCGCTCTTCGATGATCTCGTTGCAGAGCTCGACGCACTCGTCACAGATGTAGACGCCGGGTCCGGCGATCAGCTGCTGTACCTGCTTCTGGCTCTTCCCACAGAAGGAGCACTTCAGGAGGTCGGCGCTCTCTCCGATGCGTGCCATGCTCTCGGCCTTCCCTGGTCGACGTGTACCGCCAGTGCGGTCCACGAGGTCGTCGTGGGACCGAGCCTAACCGCAACCGGGGACACAGTCGGGGACCCCCGGCCGCGTTCGCCCAGGGCGTGGTCAGCCTGGTAGCGTGAGGGGCGTTTCTCTACAAGTTGTAGAGAACGGCTCCTGGAGGAACCATGCAGAAGCGCCTCGCCACCGGCGGTGTCGTGACCCTCGGCGTCGCCGCCGCCATCGTCCTCGGCACCGCGGCCTCGGCCAGCGCCCACGTCGAGGCCGAAGCGTCGTCGACCGCCGTCGACTCGTACACCACCGTCACGTTCTCCGTGCCGCACGGCTGCGACGGCTCCCCCACCACGAAGCTGCAGTTCCACGTGCCCGAGTCCGTGATCGAGGTCACGCCGACCGTGAACCCGAACTGGACCATCACGAAGGCCACCGAGCCCTACACGGCCCCGAGCTCCGCAGCCGGTTCCGACGAGGACGAGGCCGAGGCCGCCGCGGAGCGCGTCACCAGCGTCACCTACACGGCGAAGACCCCGCTGCCCGCCGACGAGCGCGACACCTTCTCGCTCTCGTTCTCCCTGCCCGACGGCAAGGCCGGCGACACCGTGTCGATGCCCGTCACGCAGACCTGCGAGAAGGGCTCCACCGAGTGGGACCAGGCCACCAAGGCCGGACAGGCCGAACCGGAGCACCCCGCGCCGACCATCACGCTGACCGCCGCCGCCGCAGGCGACGACGAGCACGGCACCACCGCGTCGACCGAGTCCGACGAGGCCACCGCGACCACGGCCTCCAGCTCGTCCACCTCGGTCCCGGCGGACCCGGACCTGGTCGGCCGCTTCCTCGGCCTCGGCGGTCTGCTCCTGGGCGCCGTCGCGCTGGTCGTCTCGGTCGCCGCCACGCGCCGACGCGGCAGCAGCAAGTGACGTCGGGCGAGCGGCCGGGCACGCGTCCGGCGGTGCGCCGCCGGGTCCGGGCCGGGAGGCTCGGTGCCGGCACGCTCGCCGCCCTCACGCTCGTGGGTGGTGCGGTGCTCGGCCTCGCGGCCCCGGCCAGCGCGCACAACTACGTCATCGCCGCCACCCCGGCGTCGAACAGCACGCTGACCGAACTGCCGAAGACGTTCGCGATCACCACGAACGACCGCCTGCTCGACATCGGCGACACCGACTCCGGGTTCGCGTTCCGCATCGTGGGTCCGGACGGCCGGTACTTCGAGAACGGCTGCGTCGACGTCGAGGGCCCGACGATGTCCACCGCGGCCGCGCTCGGGAAGTCGGGCAAGTACCAGGCAGAGTGGCAGATCATCTCGGCCGACGGGCACACCGTCTCGGACTCGTACGACTTCACGTGGAAGGCCCCGGCGGGATTCGTCCCCGCCACCGGCACCACCAAGCCGCCGACCTGTGCCACCGCGGGCAACGGTTCGACCGCCGCGGCGAGCACGACGGGCACTGAGTCCGGCACCTCGGCGTCGACGACGTCTGACGCACTGTGGATCGGTGCCGGTGGGCTCGTGGTCGTGGCCGCCGTCGTCGCGGTCCTGCTGCTCGTCCGTCGTCGTCCGGCGCCCGCCGCTGACGACGCCGACGAGGACTGACCGGCACGCCGACCGGCGTCGTCCCGACCGGCGTCGTCCCGACCGGTCGGGACACCCCGCTCACCTCCGCCGAGCGGTCACGAATCGTCGGACTGGCCTCGCCAGAGCGACCGTTCGTGACCACTCGGCGAGACGCGTGCGGGCGTGGCGGGTCCGCTCCCCGATGACGACCCCCGACCCCGGGCACGACGACGGCCCCGCACCGAAGAGGTGCGGGGCCGTCGTCGTACCGAGCGCTACTTGACGAGTGCGGGGAGGTTCTTGCGGCTGGTGAGGACCTGGTCGATCAGGCCGTACTCCACGGCTTCCTGCGCGGACATGATCTTGTCGCGCTCGATGTCGTGGTTGATCTCGGCCGGCGTCTTGTTCGAGTGCTTCGACAGCGTCTCCTCGAGCCAGGTGCGCATGCGGAGGATCTCCGCCGCCTGGATCTCGATGTCGGACGCCTGTCCGCCACCCTGCTGGACAGCAGGCTGGTGGATGAGCACACGGGCGTTCGGGAGCGCCAGGCGCTTGCCCGGCGTGCCGCCGGCCAGGAGCACCGACGCGGCCGAGGCCGCCTGACCGAGGCAGACCGTCTGGATCTGCGGACGGATGTACTGCATCGTGTCGTAGATCGCCGTCATCGCGGTGAACGAGCCACCGGGCGAGTTGATGTACATCACGATGTCGCGGTCGGGGTCCATCGACTCGAGCACGAGCAGCTGGGCCATGACGTCGTCCGCGGACGCGTCGTCGACCTGCACGCCGAGGAACACGATGCGGTCCTCGAAGAGCTTCGCGTACGGGTCCTGACGCTTGTAGCCGTAGGCCGTGCGCTCTTCGAAGCTCGGGAGGATGTACCGATCAGAGGGGGCCGGGACGTTCTGCGCGCCACCGAGCATGGGGAGATGCATTCTCGTTTCCTTTTCTTCGGTGGTGATCAGGACTGGGCGTCGGGCTCGGCCGCAGGGGTCTGCGTCTCGCCGTCGTTGACGGTTCCGCCACCACCGACCACCTCGGCGGACGAGGCGCGGAGGTGGTCGACGAAGCCGTACTCCAGGGCTTCCTGTGCCGAGAACCAGTTGTCGCGGTCGTTGTCCTTGAGGACCTGCTCGATGGACTTGCCGGTCTGCTCGGCAGTCAGCTCCGCCATGCGCTGCTTCATGTCGAGGATGACCTTCGCCTGCGTCTGGATGTCGGCAGCGGTGCCACCGAACCCACCGGACGGCTGGTGCAGGAGCACGCGCGCGTTCGGCGTGATGTAGCGCTTGCCGGGCGTGCCGGACGAGAGCAGGAACTGCCCCATCGAGGCGGCGAGGCCGATGCCCACCGTGACGATGTCGTTCGGCACGAACTGCATCGTGTCGTAGATCGCCATGCCGGCGGTGATCGAGCCACCGGGCGAGTTGATGTAGAGGTAGATGTCCTTCTCAGGGTCCTCGGCGGCGAGCAGCAGCAGCTTGGCTGCGATCTCGTTCGAGTTGTCGTCGCGGACCTCGGAGCCGAGCCACACGATCCGGTCTCTCAGAAGGCGGTCAAAAACACTGGGGTTCAGTGTTGCTTCGGCCATGGAAAAGCTCCCGTTCAGTTGTCGCTTGTTGTCGAACTTATCGGTTGCAACGCACGTGGTCGCGTGTGTTCGCTGTCGGCGGTCAGCAGGTCAGGGAACGCGGTCGAGACGTGCGGGTGAACGAACGGGAGGCACGGTGCCAGCTGGCACCGTGCCTCCCGTTCGTGCGGATGGTCGCGACTACTTCGCGTCGGCCTCGGCCGACTCGTCGTCCGCGTCGGTCGACTCGTCGTCGGCGTCCTCGGCGACACCCGCGGTGAACGCGGAGAGGTCGACCGGCTTGCCGTCGGTGTCCTTCACGGTGACCTTCGACAGGACCGTGGCGACGGCCTTCGAGCGAGCCACCTCGCCGACCATGCCGGGGATCTGGCCGTTCTGGTCGATGACCTTGATGAACTCGGCCGGCTCCATGCCGTACTGCGCAGCGGCCTGGATCAGGTACTGCGTGAGCTCTTCCTGCGAGACCTGGATCTGCTCCTTCTCGGCGATGGAGTCGAGGAGGATCTGCGAGCGGAAGGCCTTCTCGCTGGACTCGGCGACCTCCTTGCGGTGCTCGTCGTCCTCCAGACGGTTCTCCTGCTCGAGGTGACGGTGGACCTCGTCCTCGATGAGCTTCTCGGAGATCGGGATCTCCACCGACTCGAGGAGCTGCTCGACGAGCTTGTCGCGAGCGGCAGCGCCCTGGCCGAAGGTCTTCGACTTGGCGATCTGCTCCTTGAGGTCCGCCTTGAGCTCGTCGAGCGTGTCGAACTGGCTCGCGATCTGGGCGAACTCGTCGTCGGCCTCGGGGAGCTCGCGCTCCTTGACGGCGGTGACGGTCACGGCGATCTGGGCGGTCTCGCCCTCGCGGTCGCCACCGACGAGCTTCGACTCGAAGGTGGTGGACTCGCCGGCGGTGAGGGACTCGAGCGCCTCGTCGATGCCCTCGAGCAGGTCGCCCGAACCGATCTCGTAGGAGACGCCGGTGGCCGAGTCGACCTCGTCGTCACCGATGGTGGCGGTCAGGTCGAGCTGGGCGAAGTCGCCCGAGGTGGCCGGACGGTCCACGGTGACGAGGGTGCCGAAGCGCGTGCGGAGGTTCTGCAGCTCTTCGTCGATCTCGTCGTCGGAGACCTCGACCGCGTCGACCGTCAGCTCGAAGGAGCTGTAGTCGGGCAGGTCGAACTCCGGACGGACGTCGACCTCGAAGGTGAGGACGAGGTCGCCGGAGAAGTCCTTGACGTTCGGGAGCTCGGCGACGTCCGCCTCGGCACGGCCGAGGATGCGCAGTTCCTGCTCGTCCACCGCCTGGCGGTAGAAGGTGTCGATGGCGTCGCCGACGGCGTGGTTCAGGACCTCGCCACGACCGACGCGCTGGTCGACGATCGCCGGCGGGACCTTGCCCTTGCGGAAGCCGGGGATGTTGATCTGCTCTGCGATGTGCTTGTACGCGTGGTCGATGCTCGGCTTGAGATCGTCCGGCGTCACGTTCACGGTGAGCTTGACGCGGGTGTCGCTCACCTTGTCGACGGTGCTGGTGGCCAAGGGATGTTCTCCTGTTGGTTGACGTTCGATGTGACCTGGTCGGGGCGACAGGATTTGAACCTGCGACCTCCCGCTCCCAAAGCGGGCGCTCTACCAAGCTGAGCTACGCCCCGGTACGAGGGCCAGGATCGTCGCGTGCGCCGTTCAGCGCGCGGGCAGGACGAGTCCAGCCCAGCGACCTCGACGAGTCTAGCGGGCTCCAGGTGCACGATCCCCGGTAGGACTCCCGGTTGTGGGAAGTCAGTCGTCCGCGGCCCGTCGCAGACCCCGTCGCCACTGCACCCCGACGACGACCTGGACCGCCAGGGCAGCCACCCCGAGGAGCAGCCCGGCGACGATGCGCCACACGTGCAACAGTGCGTGCCACGGCTGGGTCTGCGGGTCGCCGAACAGGTCCGGGCGCAGCGAGAACACCACCGCTGCCAGGGCCACCAGCACGTAGGACAGCACCCGGGAGCGCTTGATCGTGCGCTGCGACGACTCGTCCGGCGGCGGCAGGATCATGGGGGTGTCGATCGTCCGGTATGGTGGTGGGGCTGCGACACGTGCGCAGGCGCGGGGATGTAGCTCAATGGTAGAGCCCCAGTCTTCCAAACTGGCTACGCGGGTTCGATTCCCGTCATCCCCTCCAAATCCGGGCTGGCACTATGCCGATCCGCGCTGGCGCTATGCCGATCCGCGATCCCCGCCATCCCCGCCACTTCCCCGTTCCAACGTCGGCTGGCGCCACCGTGGCCCGCCGTCTGACCGGCGTTGCTCGGGCGCGCCGTCGTCTCGCCCGCCGGACGCCTCCACGATGGCGACAGTCCCGCCGCGAGCACACGCGCACAGCCGTCACCGGCGGCGCTTGACATCAGCCGGGCGCGGTCCCTATGGTCATGGAATCGATTCCATGGAATCGATTCCATGACTCGCCCAACGGAGTGCTCACCGATGAACACCGTCACCATCAAGGACGTCGCCGCCCGCGCCGGCGTCTCCGCAGCGACGGCGTCCCGCGTGCTCTCCGGCAACGCCGCCACCAGCGAAGAGTCCCGCCGAGCGGTCGAGCAGGCCGCGAAGGACCTCGACTTCCGGCCGAACCTGCAGGCCCGGGCACTGCGCTCGACGCGGTCGGACACCGTCGGCCTGCTGGTCTCCGACGTCCGCAACCCGTTCTTCGCCGACCTCGCCCACACGATCGAGCAGGCGGCACTGGCCGAGGGCTACGTCACGCTCCTCGGCAACGCGAACGAGCGCGCCGACCAGCAGAACCGGTACCTCGACACGCTCATCGCCCGTCGGGTGGACGGCGTCATCGTCGCGCCCCAGGGCAACGACACCGGCACCGTGCAACAGCTCGTCGACCGTCAGGTCCCGACCGTCTTCGTGGACCGCGTGATCCCCGGCCTCGACGTGCCGAGCGTGACGACGGACAGCAGCACCGGCATCCGCCAGACCGTCGAGCACCTCGCCGCCCTCGGCCACACCCGCATCGGGTACATCGCCGGCCCGCAGAGTGTCTCGACCGGCCGGGAGCGCTTCACCGCCTACCAGGACGCCGTCGCCGCAGCCGGGCTGAGCGAGGACCCCGACCTCATCGTCTTCGGCGACTTCCAGGCCGCGTCGGGCTCGGCCGGAGTGACCACCCTGCTGCAGCTCGCCGACCCGCCGACCGCGATCTTCGCCGCGGACAGCCTGATGGCGGTCGGGGCGATCGCGATCCTGAACCGCCTCGGGCTCCGACTGGGGCGGGACATCGCCCTGGTCGCCTTCGACGACATCGAGTGGTTCTCGCTGCTGGAGCCCGCGCTCTCCGTCGTCGCCCACAGCGTGGAGGACATGGGCCGCGTCGCCGTGGACCTCCTCCGCGACGTCATCGACGGTGGCCGTCCCGAGTCCGTCCGTCTGCCGAGCGAACTGATCGTCCGCGCTTCCTCGGCCACCCCCATCCGTCCCGTCCGGCCGGCCGCATCGTCGCGCCCAGCCGCAGAGCAGCACCCGGAGAACTGACATGGCCCAGACACCGCTCCTGACCCTCGACCGCGTCAGCAAGTCGTTCGGTCCGGTCCAGGTCATCACCGACGTCACGGTCGACGTCCACGCCGGCAAGGTCCAGGTCCTCCTGGGCGAGAACGGTGCCGGCAAGTCGACGCTCATCAAGATGATGTCGGGGATCCACCAGCCCGACGGCGGACGGATCCTCGTCGACGGAGCCGAGGTGAGCCTCCCGACCGTCACGGCCGCGGAGCGGCTCGGCATCGCGACGATCCACCAGGAACTCAACCTGGTCGGCTCGCTCAGCGTCGCCGAGAACGTGATGATGGGCCGGATCCCGACCCGCTTCGGGCTGGTCGACCGGAAGACGCTGCGTCGTCAGGCCGAGGCCGCGCTCGCCGTGATCGGGCTCGACGTCGACGTCGACACGCCCGTCGGCGAGCTCGGCATCGCCCGACAGCAGCTGGTCGAGATCGCGAAGGCGCTCAGTGTGGAGGCGCGGATCCTGATCCTGGACGAGCCCACGGCAGCACTCACCCGCCACGAGACCGAGGCGCTCTTCCGGGTCGTCGCCGACCTCCGCGCCCGGGGCGTGGGGATGCTGTTCATCAGCCACCACCTCGACGAGATCGCCGAGATCGGCGACACGGTCGCCGTGCTCCGCGACGGACACTTCGTCGCCGAGGTCCCGGCGTCGACCCCGGAGGACGAGCTCGTCCGTCTGATGGTCGGCCGGAGCATCGAGGAGCAGTACCCGACCGGCAGTGCCGTCGTGGACCGCGCCGACCCGGTCCTGCGCGTCGAGCACCTCACGGCGGCCGGTCGGTTCCAGGACGTCTCCTTCGACGTGCACGCGGGTGAGATCGTCGGCATCTCCGGACTCGTCGGCGCCGGTCGGACCGAGCTGGTCCGTGCGATCGCCGGGGCGGACCCCTACGACAGCGGCACCGTCACCGTGCGCGGCCGCAAGCTCGGCAAGGGCAGCGTCGCCGGGGCGATCCGCGCCGGCATCGGGCACGTGCCGGAGGACCGCAAGGGCCAGGGCCTGGTGCTCGGTGCGTCGGTGAACGACAACCTCGGTTACGCCACGCTCGCGTCCAGCGCCCGGGGCGGACTCGTCGACTTCGCCGGACAGAAGCAGCGTGCCGAACAGGTCGCGGCCCGACTCCGGATCCGGATGCACGACATCGAGCAGCCGATCGGATCGCTCTCCGGCGGCAACCAGCAGAAGGCCGTCTTCGGGCGGTGGATCCTGGCCGGCTCGAGCGTGCTCCTGCTCGACGAACCCACCCGCGGCGTCGACGTCGGAGCGAAGGTCGAGATCTACGAACTCGTCAACGCCATCACCGCGGCCGGAGGCGCCGTCGTGATGGTGTCGAGCGAGCTGCCCGAGGTGCTCGGCATGAGCGACCGGATCCTCGTGATGCGGGACGGCCGGATCGCCGGCGAACTCGACGGCGCCGACGCCACCGAGGACGCCGTGATGACCCTGGCGGCCCGCGACGTCCCGGACACCGAGGCCGACGCCGCCTGAGCCGCCGGTCGCCCGAGCGACCCCTCCCCGCACGGCCCGACGCGGCCGCGCGCCCTCCCCGCGTACAGCGCAGTACCCACCAGAAAGCACAAGCCGCATGTCATCGACCACTGTGAAGGCCCCGAACCGGTCCTCCTCGTTCACGAAGTTCCTGGCGAACAACGGCGCCCTCGTCGGCCTCGTCGTGCTCTGCATCGCCCTCTTCATCGCGACGCCGGACTTCCTGACCGGCCGCAACATCCTCAACATCGGCATCCAGGTGTCGACCGTGGCCGTGCTCGCGTTCGGTGTCACGTTCGTCATCGTCGCGGGTGGCATCGACCTGTCCGTCGGCTCCGTCGCCGCGCTGTCGGCGATGGTCTCGGCGTGGTTCTTCGCGACCGCGGGGCTGCCCGGCTGGCTCGCCCTGGTCGGCGGTCTCGTCGCGGGGCTCGTCACCGGCGTCGTGAACGGTCTGGCGAGCGCCTACGGCAAGCTGCCGTCGTTCATCGCGACCCTCGCGATGCTCAGCGTCGCTCGTGGTCTGACGCTCGTGCTCTCCGACGGCAAGCCGGTGCCGACCTCGCCCCAGGTGTCCTTCCTCGGCGGGGACATCGGCCCCGTGCCGGTGCCGATCATCGTCCTCGTGGTCGCCGCCCTGATCGCGTCGTTCATCCTCAACCGCACCGTGATCGGTCGGAGCATGTACGCCGTCGGCGGCAACGCGGAGGCGGCACGGTTGTCGGGCCTCCCGGTCAAGCGCATCGTCGTGGTCGTCTTCGGCCTGTCCGGGCTGTTCGCCGCACTCGCCGGTCTGCTGCTGGCGGGTCGCCTCGACTCGGCGCAGCCGCAGGCCGCCAGCGGCTACGAGCTCGACGCGATCGCGTCGGTCGTCATCGGAGGCGCCTCACTCGCCGGTGGTGTCGGCCGGATCTCGGGCACCTTCATCGGTGCGCTCGTCCTCGTCGTGATCCGCAACGGACTGAATCTGCTCAACGTCAGCTCGTTCTGGCAGCAGGTCGTCATCGGCCTGGTGATCGCCGTCGCCGTCGGCTTCGACGTGCTCCGCCGCAAGACGCGCAGCAGCTGACGCGCGTCCCCCACAGCTT
>NZ_JASDDD010000049.1:0-27325 GCF_030407555.1 Curtobacterium sp. APC 4022 | reverse complement strand
GGCCGGGACCGCGGGGCGGCTGGGGTGCGCCCTGCTGGGGTGCGCCCTGCTGGGGTGCGCTGGGCTGCCCGGGGTTGGTGGGATCGGTCATCGGTGCGGTCCTTCCACGACGAGCAGGTGCACGGGCTCCTGGAAGGCATCCAGGCGCACGTAGTTCGAGGAGCCCCAGGTCCAGCGGGCGCCGGTCACGACGTCGCGGACGTCGAACTCGGTGCCGGGCTCGAGACCGAGGGCGGCGAGGTCGAGGTGCACGGTGGTCTCACGGGCGGAGTGCGGGTCGACGTTCGCGACGACGATCACCGTGTCGTCCCGACCGGACCGGGTGAACCGGCCGGGCAGGTGCTTCGAGTACACGACGATGGCGTCGTCCTCGGCGCTGTGCACGGTGGTGTTCCGCAGCTGCCGGAGCGCGGGGTGCGCCGAGCGGAGACGGTTGAGCATCGTCACGTACGGGGCGAGGCTTGCGTCCTCCGCCTCGGCGAGCGCGAAGTCCCGCGGCTTGTACTCGTACTTCTCGTTGTCGATGTTCTCCTCGGAGCCCGGGCGGGCGACGTCCTCGAAGAGCTCGTAGCCGGAGTACATGCCCCACGTCGGGGCGCCGGTCGCGGCGAGGGCAGCGCGCACCTTGTAGCCGGCGCGGCCGCCGTACTGCAGGAACTCCGTGAGGATGTCCGGCGTGTTCACGAAGAGGTTCGGGCGCAGGTAGGCGCTCGTCTCGTGGGAGAGCTCGTCGAAGTACGTCTCGATCTCCTCCTTCGTGTTCCGCCACGTGAAGTACGAGTACGACTGCTGGAACCCGGTCTCGGCCAGGGCGCGCATCATCGCCGGGCGGGTGAACGCCTCGGCCAGGAACACGACGTCCGGGTGCTCGTCGCGGACCTCGCGGATCACGCGCTCCCAGAACCACAGCGGCTTGGTGTGCGGGTTGTCGACGCGGAACACCTTGACGCCGAACGTGATCCAGTGACGGAGCACCCGGAGCACCTCGGCCACCAGGCCCTCGGGGTCGGTGTCGAACTGGATCGGGTAGATGTCCTGGTAGCGCTTCGGCGGGTTCTCGGCGGTGGCGATGGAGCCGTCGGCGCGGACCGTGAACCAATCCGGGTGCTCGGTGACCCAGGGGTGGTCCGGGGAGCACTGCAGCGCGAAGTCGAGGGCGACCTCCATGCCGGTGTTCTTCGCCGTCTCGACGAAGGCGCGGAAGTCGTCCTCGGTGCCGAGGTCCGGGTGGATGGCGTCGTGGCCACCCTCGGGACCGCCGATCGCCCAGGGGCTGCCCGGGTCGTTCGGCCCGGCCTCGAGCGTGTTGTTCGGGCCCTTGCGGGCGGTGCGCCCGATCGGGTGGATCGGGGGCAGGTAGACGATCTCGAAGCCCATCCGGGCGACGGCGGGCAGACGACGGGCCGCGGTGCGGAAGTCGCCGCTCTTCCACGAGCCGTCCGGGTTGCGCTTGGCACCCTCGCTGCGGGGGAAGAACTCGTACCAGGCACCGACACCGGCGCGGGTGCGCTCGACGTCGAGCAGCTGCAGGGCGGAGCTCGTCCGCAGGGAGTCGATCGGGGTCTCGACGATCTCGGTGACGACGCGGGGGTCGTCCACCGCAGCCAGCCGCTCGGCCGGGTCGAGGTCGGTGTCGCGCAGGCGGGCGGCGGCACGGGCGGCCACCGCGGAGCCCTGACGCTCGAGCAGCGCTGCGCCGTCGAGCAGGGTCGCCTCGGTGTCGACACCGGCGGCGATCTTCAGCCGTGCGCCGTGCACCCAGGTGGCCCAGTCGTCGGAGTACGCCTCGACGTGCCACTCCCAGACGCCGGTGCCCTCGACCTGCACGGTCGCCTCGTACCGGTCGGTGCCGGCGGCGACGAGGGTCAGCGGGACGCGGAGGGTGCGCTCGTCGACCTGCAGCGCCGGCGGGGCGGGGGTCTGCTGGGCGACGGCCTGGGTCGTCTCGGGCTGCTGGCCCGCGGGGCGGACGAGGACGAGGTCCGCGCCGATGATGCCGTGCCCCTCGCGGAAGACGGTCGCACCGAACGTGATCACCTCCCCGTCGAAGCCCTTGCCCGGGAAGCCGTTCGGCGTCGTCGGGGCGAGTTCGGTGATCGGGATGCGCCCGATCTTCGGACGCCGGGGTCGGTCTACGGAGGCCACGGACCAGACGCTACCCGGCTGGGCCGTCCGTGTTCCCCGGGAAGCGTGTCGCGCCTCCCGGCCGGGGTGGCGGCGGGAGGCCGTCGGGCCGCACCGACGTCGGCTCAGATGACGTCGAAGACGTGGATGCCGGGGCCGTAGGCGCTGAACACGGTGCCCGCGGGGCGGTGCCGGTCGTGGTCGCGGTGCTTCTCGCTCGACCACGCCAGCCGGTACGCGAAGACGTCCTCGCGCGTCGGCAGGGTGAGGTCGCGGGTCCGGCCGCTGCCGTGCACCACGACCAGCACGCGGTCGTACGGCTCGTGCTCGGGCGTCGACTCGACGAAGTACTGCAGGGCGCGGTGGATGGGCTGGTCCCAGCCCTCGGCGGTCATCGCCTGGCCGTCCGGGCCGTACCAGGTCATCCGCGACGCCGACGGGGTGGTCTGACCGGGGACGCCGAAGCGCGACGGCCGGAGGGCCGGGTGCGCCGCGCGGAGCCGGGTCAGGGCGGCCATCGCCTCGGTCATCGACTCGGCGTCCTCGTCGTCCGACCAGTCCACCGGCGTCAGGTCGTCCGAGACGACGTACGCGTTGTTGTTGCCGTGCTGGGTGCGGCTGCGTTCGTCACCCGCGGTGATCATCGGCACCCCGGCGGAGAGCAGCACGGTCGCCATCAGGTTCCGCATCGACCGCCCGCGCGCCGCACGGACGCCGCGATCGGCCGTGTCGCCCTCGATGCCGTGGTTGAACGAGCGGTTGTCGTTCGACCCGTCGCGGTTCTCCTCGCCGTTCGCCTCGTTGTGCTTCGCGTCGAAGGACACCAGGTCGTGCAGGGTGAAGCCGTCGTGGGCGGTGACGAAGTTGACGCCGGACAGCGGACCGCGCTCCGGGCCGAACAGATGACGCGAGCCGGTGAGGGCTCCGGCGAGCGCACCGATGCCGGACTCCGGGGCCCCACGGCGTCGTTCGTCGGCGAGGTCCTCGAGCCAGAACTTCCGGACCGTGTCGCGGAACCCGTCGTTCCACTCGAGGGTGCGGGCGCCGAACGAGCCGGTGCGCCAGCCGTCCGGGCCGACGTCCCACGGTTCGGCGATGACCAGGGTGTCCTGCAGGTCGGGGTGGTTCCGGATCCGTTCGAGCAGCGGGTGCTCCGGGTCGAAGACGTGGTCGCCGTCCCGGGCAAGGGACGCCATGAGGTCGAAGCGGAACCCGTCGACCTGCACCTCGCGCGCCCAGTAGCGGAGGCTGTCGAGGATGAGGTCGGCGGTCGCGGTCACCGAGGTGTCGAGCGTGTTGCCGCACCCGGTCGTGTCGTAGTAGGTGTCCGTGTCGGACCAGCGGTACCGGCCGGCGCCGTCGATCCCGCGCAGGGAGGTGGTGGGACCGCCGAGGCCCTCTTCCGCGGTGTGGTTGTAGACGACGTCGAGGACGACCTGGATCCCGGCCTCGTGCAGCAGCCGGACCATGCCCTTGAACTCGCGGAGCACCGCGTCGGCACCCGCGGCCCGGGCGCCGGCGGAGGCGTGCCCGGCGTGCGGGGCGAAGAACCCGAGCGTGTTGTAGCCCCAGGCGTTCTCGCGCCCGGCCTCGCGCAGCCACCGTTCGGTGTCGAACGCCTGCACGGGCAGGAGCTCGAGCGTGGTCACGCCGATGCGCTGCAGGTGCGCGATGGTGCTCTCGTGGGCGACGCCGGCGTACGTGCCGCGGAGTTCCTCCGGGATCGCCGGGTTCGCGCTGGTGAGGGTCCGGACGTTCGCCTCGTACACGACGGCCCGGTCCAGGGGGACGACCGGCTTGGTGACGCCGCCCCAGTCGAAGGTGCCGTCGACGACGACGCTGGTCCACCGCGGGGCGTCGCCGGTCGCGACGACGCCGCGTGCGTACGGGTCGAGGAGCGGGCGGGTCGGGTCGAACTCGTGCCGCGGCCCGGTCGGGCCGTCGACGAGCAGGTGGTAGGTGTCCCCGACCTGCACGCCGGGCGTGGCGGCGCTCCACTCGTCGGTCTCATCGATGCGCGCCAACGGGAAGGCACCTCGGCCGTCGACGACCACCGTCACCGCGGTCGCCGAGGCGGACCGCACCGTCATCCGGGGGTCCCCGTCGTCGACCCGGAAGCCGGGCGTGGTCTCGGTCGCGGTCTCGTACACGCCACCAGGGTACGAGGCCAGCCGGGTATCCTGAAAACGCTCCAGAAAGGGGTGCCCCGTGCCCGTCTACCTCGACCACGCCGCCACCACGCCGATCCTGCCGGAAGCGCTCGCCGCGTTCACCGACGCGCTGACCACCGTCGGCAACCCGTCGTCGATCCACAGCGCCGGCCAGCGCGCCAAGATGCTGCTCGAGGACGGCCGTGCCCGGGTCGCCGCGTCGCTCGGTGCCGACCCGGTGGAGGTCGTCTTCACCTCCGGCGGCACCGAGAGCATCAACCTCGCCGTCAAGGGCCTGTTCTGGGCCCGGCAGCGCGACCGCCGGCGTCCCCGCATCGTCGTCCCGGCGGGGGAGCACCACGCCACGGTCGACACGGTCGACTGGCTGGAGCGCCACGAGGGCGCCGTCGTCGACGTCGTCCCGCTCGACGCCGCGGGTCGCGTCGACCTCGCCGGACTGGAGGCACGACTCGCCTCCGCCGACGACGTCGCCCTGGTCACGTTCCTGTGGGCGAACAACGAGGTCGGCACCATGCAGCCCGTCGAGCGGATCGTCGCGCTCGCCCACGCCGCCAGTGTCCCGGTGCACAGCGACGCCGTGGCCGCGTACGGCCAGGTGCCGGTGGACTTCGCCGCGTCCGGCCTCGACGCGTTGAGCGTCTCGGCGCACAAGATCGGCGGCCCGGTCGGGGTCGGGGCGCTGGTGCTCGGCCGACGCGCGGTCGTCGAGCCGCTCATCCACGGCGGGGGCCAGCAGCGCCAGGTCCGGAGCGGCACGCAGGACGCCCCGGCGGCCGCGGCCTTCGGGGTCGCCGCAGCCGCGCCGCACGCCGACGTCCGGCACCTGCGGGACCGCCTCGTCGACGGGGTCCGGGCCGCCGTGCCGTCCGCGGTGCTGATGGGGGACCCGGTCGACCGGCTGCCGAACAACGCGCACTTCACGTTCCCGGGCTGCGAGGGGGACTCGCTGCTGTTCCTGCTCGACGCCGCCGGGGTCGCCGTGTCCACCGGGTCGGCGTGCCAGGCCGGGGTGCCCGAGGCATCGCACGTGCTGCTCGCGATGGGCCTCAACGAGGACGCCGCCCGCGGCGCGCTCCGGATCACCCTCGGCCACACCTCGACCGAGCAGGACGTCGATGCCTTCCTCGCCGCGCTGCCGGTGGCCGTCGAGCGTGCCGGTGCGGCGGGCATGGCGCGGCGGGAGCCCTCGCTCGGGCGCTGACCCGGACGCCCGGCCGGTAGGATCGGGGACCATGGTCGAACTGGACATCAGCGAGCAGGTCAACGCCCTCCGAGTGACCTTCGGGAACATCCGCTCCGTGGTCGACGTCGACCGCCTCGAGCGTGAGATCGCCGAACTCAGCGAGCAGGCCGGTGCCCCCGACCTGTGGGAGGACACCGACCACGCGCAGCAGGTCACCAGCGCGCTCGCCCACCGGCAGTCCCAGCTGAAAAAGCTCACGGCGACCGAACAGCGACTCGACGACCTCGAGGTCCTCGTCGAGATGGCGAACGAGGCCGAGGACCAGGAGTCCGCCGACGAAGCGGCCGAGGAGCTCAAGGCCATCACCAAGACGATGGGCGACCTCGAGGTCCAGACGCTCCTCGACGGCGAGTACGACGATCGTCCCGCCGTCATCACGATCCGTGCCGGTGCCGGTGGTGTCGACGCCGCCGACTTCGCCGAGATGCTCATGCGCATGTACCTGCGCTACGCCGAGCAGCACGACCAGAAGGTGACCGTGATGGACACCTCCTACGCCGAAGAAGCGGGCATCAAGTCCGCCACGTTCGAGGTCGACGGTCCGCACGCGTTCGGCACCCTGTCGGTCGAGGCCGGCACGCACCGCCTGGTCCGCATGTCGCCGTTCGGTGCCGCGGGCAAGCGCCAGACGTCCTTCGCCGCGGTCGAGGTCATCCCGCTGATGCCGGAGACCGCGGTCATCGACATCCCGGAGAACGACATCCGCGTCGACGTGTTCCGTTCCTCTGGCCCCGGTGGACAGTCCGTCAACACGACCGACTCCGCCGTGCGCCTGACCCACCTGCCGACCGGCACCGTCGTGTCGATGCAGAACGAGAAGTCGCAGATCCAGAACCGTGCCGCGGCGATGCGCGTGCTGCAGTCGCGCCTCCTGCTCCTGAAGAAGGAAGAGGAGAACGCGAAGAAGAAGGAACTCGCCGGCACCATCACCGCCAGCTGGGGGGACCAGATCCGCAACTACGTGCTGGCGCCGTACCAGATGGTCAAGGACCTGCGGACCGAGTACGAGGTCAACAACCCGTCGGCGGTCTTCGACGGCGACCTGGACGGCTTCATCAACGCCGGGATCCGCTGGCGCAAGCGTCCGGACGAGGACTGAGCGTCGAACGGGGTCGGATCTGAGCGACCCCACCGGTTCCTGAGCCGCGCGCCTGGAGCAGGATCACCGGTTCGCGACCTACCCTGATCCGGTCATGATCAAATTCGACCAGGTCACCAAGGTGTACTCGGGCAACCCGAGTCCCGCTCTCGACAACGTCACCCTCGAGATCCTCAAGGGCGAGTTCGTCTTCCTCGTCGGTGCGTCCGGCTCCGGGAAGTCGAGCTTCCTCCGGCTCGTGCTGAAGGAGGAGAAGCCCTCCCGCGGGCAGATCCACGTGCTCGGGCAGCGTCTCGGCGCGCTCTCCTCCCGCAAGGTCCCGTACTTCCGCCGCAACCTCGGCGTGGTGTTCCAGGACTTCCGGCTGCTGCCGAACAAGAACGTCTTCGACAACGTCGCGTTCTCACTGCAGGTGATCGGCAAGAGCAAGGGATTCATCAGTGAGTCCGTCACCGACGTGCTCAAGCTCGTCGGGCTCTCCGGCAAGGCGACCCGCATGCCGCACGAGCTCTCCGGTGGTGAGCAGCAGCGCGTTGCGATCGCCCGCGCCGTCGTGAACAAGCCCGCGGTCCTGCTGGCCGACGAACCGACCGGCAACCTCGACCCGACGACCTCGGCGGGCATCATGGCGCTCCTCGAACGCATCAACCAAGGAGGCACGACGATCTTGATGGCGACGCACGACGCGAGCATCGTGAACCAGATGCAGCGCCGGGTCATCGAGCTCTCCGGCGGCAGTGTCCTCCGCGACGAGCAGGCCGGCGGCTACCAGACCCAGGCCCTGCCCATCCAGCGTGGCGGCGTCTCGAACACGACCGGTATCCAGACCATCCCGGGGCTCATCCGATGAGGCTCGGACTCGTCATGGCCGAGGTCGGTTCCGGCCTCCGTCGCAACGCCTCGATGGTGGTCTCCGTCGTCCTGGTGACCTTCATCTCGCTGACCTTCGTCGGCACCGCGATCCTGCTGCAGATGCAGATCAACCAGATGAAGGGGTACTGGTACGACCGAGCCCAGGTCGCCGTCTACCTCTGCACCGAGACCGACACCACCGGCAACTGCACCGGGGCGAAGGCGACCGACGACCAGCGCGCCCAGATCAAGCAGCAGCTGGCGTCGTCCACGCTGAAGCCGTACATCGAGAAGTCGTACTTCGAGGACCAGCAGGACGCGTACACCCGGTTCAAGCAGCAGTTCAAGGACTCGCCCGCGACCGAGTTCGTCAAGCCCGAGTACCTGAACGAGACCTTCTGGGTGAACCTGAAGAACCCGTCGCAGGCCGACGTCCTGGTCGAGAGCCTGTCGAAGGTCGCCGGCGTGCAGAGCGTCGTCGACCAGCGCGGGTACCTGCAACCGATCTTCAACCTGCTCAACGCCTCGTCCTACACGGCGATCGGCATCGCGGGGCTGATGCTCGTCGCCGCGGTGCTCCTGATCGCCACCACGATCCGGTTGTCCGCGTTCTCGAGACGACGGGAGCTCGGCATCATGCGGTTGGTGGGCGCCTCGAACCGGTTCATCCAGACGCCGTTCGTGCTCGAGGGGGTGATCGCCGCCGCGGTCGGAGCCGTCCTCGCGGGTGGTGCGATCACGGCCGTGGTCTGGTTCTTCGTCCGCAACTACCTGACGAAACGGTTCTCCGGCACCGCGTTCATCGGCATGGACGACGCGGCGATCGTCGTGCCGGCGGTCATCGTCATCGGTGTCGTCCTGGCGGCGGTCTCCGCCTCCATCGCGATCCGGCGGTACCTCAAGGTCTGATCGCGACCGCAGGTCGTCCCGTCTGGAGGCCCGCACACCGAGAACGGGAGAGATCCCGGGAAGGTGTGTGGGCCTCCCGGCGTTCGGTATGCTGGGCGGCTCGCACGCAAGCGGGTGCGCACCCAACGAAGAGGAGTCGGTCATGGCGAAGGAACGCGGGGAGAAGGTCGTCGCGACGAACCGTCGTGCGCGCCACGACTACCTCATCGAGGACACCTACGAGGCCGGCATGGTCCTCAGCGGGACCGAGGTGAAGTCGCTGCGCGAAGGCCGGGCGTCGCTCGTCGACGGGTACGCCTTCGTCGACGCCGGTGAAGCGTGGCTCGACGCCGTGCACATCCCCGAGTACACCGAGGGCACGTGGAACAACCACGCACCGCGGCGCAAGCGGAAGCTGCTCCTGCACAAGCAGGAGATCGTGAAGATCTCGCACAAGACGTCGCAGGGCGGCTACACGCTCGTGCCGATGAAGATCTACTTCCACGACGGTCGGGCCAAGGTCGAGATCGCGGTCGCGAAGGGCAAGCGCGAGTTCGACAAGCGCCAGGCCCTGCGCGAGAAGACCGACAAGCGTGAGGCCGAGCGGGCCATGCGCTCCCGCAACCGTCTCGGCGACTGATCAGCCGACTCGACTAGCGTGGGACTTGTTGAGTCGGTAGACTGAACAGCTGCCTGACCCGGACGGACTCCGGACGCAGGCATGGCAACTCAACAGCGTGACAGCGGCTCGCACGTCGGCCTGCATGGGGATGATCGGTTTCGACATTGCCTGTGTGCCGACGGGAAGCGGGCCGAGGACCCACGGTCATCTCGTCAACGATCCGTGGAAACCAACAAGTGCCAATTCCAAGCGCACTGACTTCGCTCTCGCTGCGTAAGCAGCCCAGCACATGAAGTCCGTCGGCCAGGTGATCGTCTTCTAACCTGAGTTCCGGCGTCATCCAGAGGACTTGCTGCACGGTTGCGCCTCAGGGCCGTGCGGGACTTGCACTGAGACTGGGCCTGTCGTCCGAGAAGCCGGTAGCAACGGACGGGGCCGAGCAGAACGAACATCCGGATACGCCCGTAGAAGACGTCGAATTGCAGCGATGGACGGGGGTTCGATTCCCCCCATCTCCACCACCTGCCGATCGTCGGACCGCTGTCACGTGAGTCGCCATCGAAGGCCCCGCATCGTCCCCGGACGGTGCGGGGCCTTCGGCATGCTCGGGGATCTGCATGTCCGGGCCATCTGCATGTCCGTGCCATCTGCTTGTCCGCGCCATCTGCACACCCGGGGCAGGGGACTACGCTCCGAGGCACGGTGCCGCAGCCCGTCGGTACCGTCCCGAACGAGAGGTACACCGTGCAGGAGATCGCGATCCGAGTCCGTCTGCGGGAGCAGGACCGTCTGGGCCTGGCCGAGTACGAGCGCATCGTGGGCTCCGTCGCCTCGGTCGCCGCCGTGGTCGCCTGGCTGCCGACGCCCGATGCCCGGTTGGTGCTGCGCGGGCGTGGTGCCGAACCGGTCCGGCTCGAGACGATGTCCTACGGCACGGTGTTCGAGATGCTCGTCGTGATGGACCAGCGCACCCCGGGCGTCGAGCGGGCGGCAGCTGCGGTGGCGGCGCTGCTGAAGTCGGTCCGGCACGAGCGCGTCGAGGACGACGTCGCCGGCATCGCGGGGGAGCTCGACCGGCTCGACCGTTCCGCGCCGCGTGGCCGCTCGGTACCCGAACGGGCGCTCCGGACGTTCCTCGAGGGTGCCCGTGCGGACGCGCTGGCCCGGAGGTCGACGACACGACTCCGTGCCGCGCAGTCGCTCCTGCGGCTCGCGGAGTCCGGTGCCGAGGTGCTGGTCGAGCGGGTCGAGGACGCCCTCGCGCCGGTCGTCAGCGAGCAGGCCGTCGACGTCCTGGCGGACACCGGTTCAGCTGTCGTGGTCGAGCCCGTCGATGGCGTCGAGCCCGTCGGCGTCGAGCCCGTCGCGCCCGAGCCTGAGCAGCCGAAGAAGAAGAAGAACGACGACGACGAGAAGTCGTCCAAGAAGAAGGACGACAAGAACAAGGGCAGCAAGAAGAAGGACAGCAAGAAGAAGGACGACAAGAAGAAGGACGACAAGAAGAAGTCGTCGAAGAAGGACAAGAAGAAGTAGCCCGCGACGCGAGGGGTCAGAAGTCGAACAGGTTCGAGCGCAGCCCGCCTGCGCCGTACTCACGACGGAGGATCCCGCGCTGCCGGAGCACCGGCACCAGGTCACCGAGCATCCGGTACACCTGCGCCGGGTGCAGGTCGCCGGACAGGATCACCCCGTCGTTGTCGGCATCGGACCCGAGCTCCTCGATGAAGTCCGCGAACTCGTCGGCCGTCCCGACGAAGCCCGTGCGGTCGGCGACCCGGCCGAGCTGGGCCTTGCGGGTGAGCAGTTCGCGCAACGGGGCGTCCGGCGTGTCCCCGAGGAGCCCACGGACGGTACCGGCCGAGACGTGGTCGGCGAAGGTGCCCTCGGGGATCGGTGCGTCGAGGTCGAGTGCGAGCAGGTCGGTCTCCGAGTCGCTCGACCACGCCAGCGCGACGGTGCGCAGGGCCTCGTCGGACGGGTGCCGGGACGCCTCGACGATGCGGTCCGCTTCTTCCGGCGAGGACGCCACGACGGGCTTGAGGACGAACAGGACACGCAGGTCCTCCGGTCGCCGTCCGACCTCGGCTGCGGCGGCGTGCACCTTCGCCCGGTAGGCGGCGACCGCGGTGGCCGACAGGGGAGCGAGGGCGAGCTGCACGTCGGAGTGCGTCCCGGCGAAGCCCAGTCCTCGTCCGGAGCCGCCGGGGGAGACCACGACGGGGTCGGACTCGAGGGGCAGCGCGTTGAGGGGTCCCGCTGTGCGGAAGAACTCGCCGTCGTGCTGGAACGCATCGAGTTCGGTGCCGTCGGCGAAGTGCCAGTCGGACTCGGACTGCAGGTGCCCGGAGCCCCACGAGTGCCAGAGCCGGCGGAGCAGGCCCATCCACTCCTCGGCGCGGTCGTAGGCGGCGTCGTGCGGCAGCGGGTCCAGGCCGGCGTGCCGGGCACTGCCCACGTCGGTGACGACGTTCACGCCGAGTCGGTCCGACGACAGGTGCGCGAGCGTCGCCAGCTGTCGGGCGGCCAGGTACGGCGGGGTGACCCCCGCGTTGACGGTCGGTGCGATGCCGATGTGCCGGGTCGCGGCGAACAGCCACGGGGCGAGCAGCAGCGGGTCGTGCTTCGGCCCGCCGTACGCCTGCCGGATGCGCAGGTCGAGGGTCGACGGGTTGCCGAGGGAGAACGCGTCCTCGGCGATGACCAGGTCGAGTCCGGCGTCCTCGAGGGCCCGCACCGACTGCTGGTACAGCTCCGGCTTCGTCCAGTCGTGTCCCCAGTGCCAGTCCGCGCGACCCCACGCCTGCGGGCCGAACCCGCGCGAGAAGAAGTACCCGACGTGTTGCATCCGGGTCATCGGCCGGCCCCGTCGAGCACCGTGCCGGACGTGACGGGGGCGGGGCGTGCCTCCCGGCCGACGACCGAGACGACGGACGCGACCGAGGGCACCGACGCGACCGACGCGCCCGCGCGGACCGCGGCGAACCCGCGTTCCAGGTCGCGGAGCAGGTCGGCGACGTCCTCGATGCCGATCGACAGGCGGACGAGCCCGTCACCGATGCCGAGCGCGGCCCGTTCGGCGGCCGTCCGCCCGGCATGGGTGGTCGTCGCGGGGTGCAGCACCAGCGACCGCACGTCGCCCAGGTGGGTCATCCGGCTGAACAGCTCGACCGCGTCGATGAACGCGTGGGCGGCCGGCTCGCCGCCGGCGAACGTGAACGCGAAGACGGACCCGGCCCCACGGGGCAGGTAGCGCCGGGCGAGGTCGTGGTACGGACTGGAGGCCAGACCCGCGTGGTCGACGCTCGTCACCTCGGGCTGCGCCTCCAGCCACGTCGCGACCGTCAGCGCGTTCGCCACGTGCCGCTCGACGCGGAGCGACAGCGTCTCGATTCCCTGCCGGAGGAGGAACGCGTTGAAGGGGGAGGGCGTCGGGCCGATCCGGGAGGCGACGACGTCCCGCGCGTAGGCGAGGAACGCACCGGTGCCGGCGCGGTCCACGTAGCTGGCACCGCCGAGGGCCCGGTCGGGCTGGGTGAGGTGCGGCCAGCGTTCCGGGGTGGCGGTCCAGTCGAACCGTCCGCCGTCGACGACGACGCCGCCGAGCCCCGACCCGTGTCCGGACAGGAACTTCGACGCGGAGTGGACCACCACGTCGGCGCCGTGCTCGACGGGTTGCACGAGGTACGGGGTCGCGAGCGTGTTGTCGACGACGAGCGGGACGCCGGCGCGGTGGGCGACCTCGGCGACGCCGGCGATGTCGAGGACGTCGTTCTTCGGGTTCGGGATCGTCTCGGCGAAGAACAGCTTCGTCTCGGGTCGGACGGCGGCGGCCCAGGCGTCGAGGTCCCGGGCGTCGGTGACGAAGTCGACGTGGATGCCGAGCCGGCCGAGGTTCTGCAGCAGCAGCCCGCGGGTGCCCTCGTAGATGCTGGCGGCGCTGACGACGTGGTCGCCCGCGGCGAGGAGTCCGAGGAAGGCGACCGTCGCGGCCGCCTGACCGCTGCTCACCAGGAGGGCGTCGGCTCCACGCTCGAGCAGGGCGAGGCGCCGCTCGACGTCGGCGTTCGTCGGGTTGCCGAGCCGGGTGTACGTGTAGCCGTCGTCGGTGCCCGCGAACCGGTCGCGGGCCTGGGCGGCGTCCTCGAACAGGAAGCCGGAGGACATGTGGATCGCGGGCACCCGGGCGCCGTGGGCGGTGTCGGGCAGGAAGCCGCCGTGCACCTGTTCGGTCGCGAAACCGGGTCGTTCGTCCGTCATGCGTCCACCTCCGTGCCGGGTCGTCCGGCCGCTCGGGCGTCCGGTCGTTGCGCCGTACTCTCGCAGGCTCGGAGTGGTCCCGCGTCGAATGCGGCGTCGGGTTACGGCGACGCTGCGCGCGGTCGGCGGGCTAGGAGCCGACGAGCGCCCGGATGCCGGTCAGGACGGTGTCGCCGACCGCCAGCAGGGGGCCACGCGCCGCCCACACCGCGACGCCGTTGCCCGCCAGGAACAGCACGAACCAGACGACCGCGGGCAGACGCATCTCGGCGGCCGCGATGTGGAAGTCGGTCTGCACCCGTGCCCCGGTGAACAGCCACCGGACGACCTGCACGAGGGAGCGCAGTCCGTCGACGAGGAGCGCAACACCGAGGGCCGCGACGACCAGCAGGGTCAGGTCCGACGGGCGGACGGCGACCCACACGGCGAGCGCGTCGAACCCGATCACCACGAGCAGCCCGAACCAGTTCCGGACGAACAGCAGCGCGACCAGGCCCACGACGCCGAGCACGGCGACGGGCAGCCAGGGCGAGCCGACCACCGCTCCGGTGACGAGCAAGACACCGGCCCAGATCGGTGCGCTGTAGCCGGCGAACAGGTTGAGCAGCCGCACCAGCCAGCGGACCGCTCCCGGGACGCGGCCGAGCTGCACCCAGGCCTCGCCGGAGCCGTCCGGGTGCAGGTCGATGCGGCGGATACGGCCACCGAAGGGGACCACCACGACGCAGTGCCCGACCTCGTGCACGATCGTCGCGGCCAGGCGGGCGATCCGGCCGAGGAACGGCACGAGGGGGAGCACGGCGCCGATGAGCAGGGCGGCGAACACGGCGGAGGCGGGCAGGGAGGTCAAGCCGACATCGTGGCAGACCCTCCTCGGCGGTTCACTGGGAGACCTGGCTGGTCGTGATCACCCGGCGCCAGGGGCCGTTCGGGACCTTGTCGGCCTCGATGAACCGCCAGGCGATCCGGTCGTCCTCGCCGTCGAGTTCGGCGTAGTGCAGGCAGCCGTTCAGCGCGGGGGAGACGTCCACCCCGGCGCCGTTGTACCGCTTGTTGACGGGCCGCGCGTTCGTGGAGCCGAAGACGTAGGCGCTGTCGTGGTACGTGCCGGGGCCTGCGTCCTGGACCTGGCCGTAGCAGGTGCGTCCGTCCTTGGTGAGCTGGACCCACCGGTTCTTGAGGTAGCTGAAGCCGTCGTCGCCGCGGTGCTTCCGGTAGGCGGTGTCGCCGGCCCAGGGCACCACCCGGTCCCGGTCGCGGAACCCCGTGCGGTCGTTGACGTCGTCGTACGGCACGTCGAGGTAGAACGGGTTCTCCTTCGGCTTCATGTGCACCGGGAAGTACCCGTTGCCGGCCGTGCGGCGTTCGGTCTGGCAGATGCGTTTGACGATCACACCGTCGCAGCCGCCGTAGCTGCCCTGCCAGTCGTCGTCGTAGGTCGAGTAGACCTGGCTGCCGTCGTCGGCGTCCGGGTCGAAGACCTCGCCGACCCAGAACGTCGTGGAGACGATCCTGGTGTGCCACGGGTAGGTGCGGGCCACCGCTCCACCGCCGGACGGGCTGCCGCAGCCGGCGAGGACCGCGGTGAGCGCGAGCGTGCCGACGAGGGCCGCCGCCCTGCGCAGCCGGACGCCCCGGCCCCGGGAGCCGCGGAGGCGGGTCTCCCGGGGTCGGGGCTGGGGTGTCGTCCGCACGTCACCGGCCGATCGTGCCGGGCGCTGCGGGCGCTGCCGTCGCTGCCGGTGCGGCGGGCGCCGCCGGGGCGGGCACCGACGGTCCGGCGGGCGGCGCCGGGGTGTCGAGCGGGGTCGCCATGCCCGACGTGTCGAGCTGCCCGAGGACCGCGCGGGACCGGACGGCCAGGGCGTCGACGGCCGGGGCGATCCGACTGACGCTGCTGCTCGTCTTCGCCGACGTGGTCGCGCTGTTCGTCGTCGTCGTGGTGGTCGCGAGCGGCGGCGCACCGACCGTGTCGTAGGCGGCGACGTCGTCGGTGGTCAGTGTGCCGTTCGTGAACAGGTTCAGGCCGAAGCTGATGCCGTTGAACCCGGCCGGGATCTGGTCCGTCGTCCACACCGCCTGGGTCCACGTGGTGGCCGAGGCGTACCAGGGGCTCGAGGTCCAGTAGTGCCACGACCCGGTGGTCGAGTCGCGCAGGTAGACCGTGAACTGCGTCACCGTGTTCGCCTTGTAGTACTCGCGGAGCGAGTACGTGTGGCCGGCGACGACGGTGGGGGCGCAGTCGCCGAGGTCGAACGTCGGCAACCACTTCGCGTCACCGTCCGTGTAGTCGCTCACGGTGAGCGACGTCGCCTTCGTGGTGGTGCCGGTCCGACCCGGGCTGACGGTGCTGAACGCCGCCGTGTTCGAGCCGTACCCGCCGTACTGCCAGCACTTCTGACCGCTCGGGCTGGTGGTGGAGGTCGTTTGGAACGACGGGTTCTGCACGGCGTTGACGCCGGGTGCTGCCGGGCCGGGGACCGGTGACTGCACGACGGGCTGCACCGGGGTGCCGACCGCGTCGCCGACCGTCTTGACGGTGGTGGCGTTCGCCGGGTCCGCCGAGTACGCGGCGAGCCACTGGGCGAACTGCGCGAACAGGGCCGGTGAGGTCGTCGGGTCGAGCGAGCTGTCGTCGCTGATGTGGTGGAAGGTGAGCTGCACCCAGCCGCCCCTGTCGGTCTTCGCCTGGGTGACCTGCTTCTGCAGGTCGGCCAGGGTCCAGTCCGCCTCGACCTGGCTCGGTGCCCGGGTCAGCATGGCGTTGCGGGGCGGCAGGGTCTCCGCCGTGACGCAGCCGGTGCAGTCGTACGGGGTCTGTACGTCGCCGAGGCCGCGGGCGCTGGTGTACCCGCAGGCGCGGACCGCGTCACGCGTCTTCGTGGTCGACTCCGCGAAGGGGTAGGCGAAGCTCCGCACGGTGTAGCCCCACGACGAAAGAGTGGCACGCGACTGGCAGGCCTGCCGCTGCGCCTCGGCCTGGGACAGCGCCGACATGTCGGGGTGGGTGACGCTGTGCCCACCGATCTCGTTGCCGGCGGCCGCGAGGGTCGCCAGGTCCGACTGCTGCATGTAGCCGGGGGCGTTGAGGTACCCGGTGATGATGTAGAACGTGCCGGTCAGACCGTTCTGCTGCAGCACCTGCGCGGCCGGCATCTGGTCGGCGTCGCCGTCGTCGAAGGTCAGGCTGACCGTGACGGGCTTCGTGACCGTCGCGGCGCGTGCCGGGGCGGCTCCGAGGAGACCCGTGACGACGATCGCCACGGCCGCCAGGACGGCGAGGATCACCGTCAGGCGGTTGAAGGACTGGTCCTTGGTCATTCGACCGTCACCGACTTCGCGAGGTTGCGGGGCTTGTCCACGTCGCAGCCGAGCTGCAGCGCGAGCTCGCGGGCGAGCATCTGGATGGGGACGACGGACTCGAGCGGCCCCCAGAGCGACATGCCCTGGTCGGTCACGTCGGTCCGTCGGGAGAGCAGCCGGCCGGCGTCGCGACCGAGCGCGGGCACGTCGGCGCCGGCACCACCGATGGTGATGACGAAGCCACCGCGGGCCCGGACCTCGGCGACGTTCGCCTGGATCTTGTGCGCACCGTTGTCGACGACGACCACGGGGGTGCCGTCGGTGACGAGTGCGAGCGGGCCGTGCTTGAGCTCGCCGGCCGGGTAGGCCTCGGCCCACCGGTAGGACAGCTCCTTGAGCTTGAGCGCACCCTCGGCAGCGAACGGGAGGCCCGCCCCGCGTCCCAGGAACAGGAACCCGGAGGCGTCGCGCACGCTCGAGACGAGCAGCGGGATCCGGTCGAGGGACGCTTCGGCCGCGCCGGCCAGGAGGCCCGGCAGCCGCTGCATGTCGCCCACGAGCGCCAGTGCACGCGAGCGGTCGATCCGGCCGGACGCCACCAGTGCGGAGATCATCGCCGAGACGCCGACGACGACCTGCGCCGTGAACGTCTTCGTCGCGGCGACGCCGATCTCCGGCCCGGCGTGGCAGTCGAGCACCGCGTCGGCACGACGGGCGAGCGACGAGTGCAGGTTGTTCGTCAACGCGAGCACCTGGTACCGGTCCGCGAACCGGTCGAGCGCACGGAGCACGTCCGCGGTCTCGCCCGACTGGCTGATCGCGACGACCAGGGTGCCGGGCGTCAGGACGGCCTGGTCGGCCTCGCTGGCGACGACGGTGTCGGTGGGGACACCGCCGAGTCCGCGGAGCGCGGTCGCGATGACCTGCCCGGCGTTCAACGAGGTCCCGCACGCCACGACGGCGACGCGCTCGAACGGCGCGAGCCCGAGGCCACGCCACATCGAGCCGTCGACCGCGCGGCCGGCGATCCGGTCGAGGATCTCCGCGACGACGGCGGGCTGCTCCTCGATCTCCTTCGCCATGTGGTCGGTGTGGTCACCGAGCTCGAGCGCCTCGGCGGCGAACGGCGACGGCGTCGCGAACGGCACCGCCACGACCTCGCCACGGGAGGACCAGGTCCAGCTCTCGCCGAGCTCGACGACGTCCCCGTCCCGGAGCGCCACGAAGGTCTCCGCCCACGTGGCGATCGCACCGATGTCGCTCGCGACGAAGTCACCGCGGGCGGCACGGGCGACCACGAGCGGGGACCGGTCGGCCGCGACGACCATCCGGCCGTCCCGGGCGTCGAGGACCACGATGGCCCAGGAGCCCTCGAGCTGCGCGGTCGCGATCTGCACCGCGAGCATCAGGTCGGGGTCGACCGCCAGGGCACGCTCGACGAGGTGCGTGATGACCTCCGAGTCGACCTCGGACACGAACACGTGTCCCTGGGCGCTCAGCTGCTCGCGGAGCAGGTCCGCGTTCTCGATGATGCCGTTGTGCACGACGCTGATCCGACCGGAGCAGTCGGCGTGCGGGTGCGCGTTCGTCTCACGGACGGCGCCGTGCGTCGCCCAGCGGGTGTGGCCGATGCCGATGCCCGTGAACGGGTCACCGGAGCGAGCGGCGACCAGCGTGCGCAGGTCGCCGACGCGGGACACCGAACGGATCGTCTCAGTGCCGCCGGTGCTGGTGCGGACGGCGATGCCGGCCGAGTCGTAGCCGCGGTACTCCAGACGCTCCAGACCGTCCAGGAGGTACGGGGTGGCGTCGTCCGCCACCCGCGCCGCGATGATGCCGCACACGGCTAGACCGCCGCCGTCGCGCTCGCCGGGGCACTCGCCGTCGCACCCGCCGGGGCGGCGTCGGTGACGTCGTCGGCGACCGCGCGGGAACGCACGTCCTCCGCGACCAACCGGACCACGGCCTCCAGGGGGGTCACCGGGGCGAACCCGACGGCGGCCTTGGCACGCGTGTTGTCCGGGACACGACGGCGCATGTCCTCGTAGCCCTCGCCGTACGCCTCGTCGTAAGGGACGTAGGTGATCTGGCTGTCGGAGCCGACGATGTCGATGACGAGCTCCGCCAGCTCGGCGATGCTGATCTCGCGCTCGCCGCCGAGGTTGAACGCCTCGCCGTAGGCCGCGTCGTGCTCGATGAGCGCGACCATCGCGGGGACGACGTCGCCGACGAACGAGAAGCAGCGCGACTGGACGCCGTCGCCGTACACGGTCAGCGGTTCGCCGCGGACAGCCTGGCCGACGAGGTTCGGGACGACCATGCCGTAGCGACCGGTCTGGCGCGGACCGACCGTGTTGAACGGACGGGCGATGGCGACCCGCAGGCCGTACTCCTTGAAGTAGGCGTGCGCGAAGGCCTCGTCGATGCCCTTCGCTGCGGCGTAGGTCCAGCGGGCCACGAGCGGCGAGCCGAGCACGCGGTCGGCGGTCTCGTGCAGCGCGTCGGCGGTGTTCTTGCCGTAGATCTCGCTGGTGGAGACGAGGAGCAGCTTCGCGCCGGCGGCGACACAGGCGTCCAGGACGTTCTCGCTGCCGTGGATGTTCGTGCGGAGCCCCTGCAGCGGGTGGTCCACGATGAGCTTCACGCCGACCGCGGCGGCCAGGTGGAAGACCCGGTCCGAACCGGCGACCAGTTCGGCGACGAGTTCACGGTCGAGGATGCTGCCCTCGACGACGCGCAGTCGCTCGTGTCCGGCGACGGCGGCCAGGTTGTCGGCACGACCCGTCGAGAAGTCGTCGAGGACGACGACGTCGTCGCCGTCGGCGAGCAGGCGTTCGACGAGGTGGCTGCCGATGAACCCGGCACCTCCGGTGACGATGGACTTCATGGCGTTCCCTTTCAGAGGAGGATGCGGCCGGTGAGGTCCGCAGCCCGGTAGGTGGTGTCGATCACGAGCTGCTCGCCGGTGATCCAGGACAGGTCGGCGTCGGTGTGCCGGGTGTGCAGCAGCACGACGTCCGCAGCGAACGCGGTCTCGTCGACGACGTCGTCGAGGACCGTGCCGTCGTGCAGGCGGACCGAGTCGAAGCGGTGGTCGGCGAACCCGACCTCGGCACCGGCGGCGATCAGGCCCTCGAGGATCTCGAGTGCGGGGGACTCGCGGAGGTCCGCGACGTCACGCTTGTAGGCGATGCCGACGACGAGCACCCGGGCACCACGGAGGCCACGGCCGGCGTCCGAGAGGACCTCGCGGGTGCGGTCGACGACCCGACCCGGACGGGCTGCGATCTCGGTCATCGCCTGCGTGATCATCGGCGCGGCCTGTCGGTTGGCCTTGAGCTGCCAGAGCAGGTAGTGCGGGTCGCAGGGGATGCAGTGACCGCCGACGCCCGGGCCCGGCATGAACGCCATGAACCCGTACGGCTTCGTCGCCGCGGCGTCCACGACGTCCGCCACGTCGATGCCCATCGTCCGGCAGATGTCCGAGAACTCGTTCGCCAGCGCGATGTTCACCGCGCGGAAGGTGTTCTCGAGCAGCTTCGTCATCTCGGCCGCGGCGAGCGAGGGCACGCGGTGCACCCGGGCGTAGCGGCCGAGCATCTCGTCCGCGATCTCGGCGCACTCGGGCGTCGCCGCACCGAGCACACGCGGCACGTCCTCGTGCGCGACCGAGGCGTTGCCCGGGTCGATGCGCTCCGGGCTGAACGCGACGAACACGTCCCGACCCGGCAGCAGCCCACGCTCGGTGAGGGGCTGCACGAGCAGGTCGTCGGTGCACCCGACGTAGGTGGTGCTCGTCAGCATCAGGAGCTGCCCGGGCACGGCGTGCTCGACGACCGTCGCGGCGGCACCGCGGAGGATCGCCAGGTCCGGCACCAGGTACTCGTCGACCGGCGTCGGCACGCAGACGATCACGGCCGCCGCACGGGCGAGCATCGACGGGTCGTCGGTGAGGACGAAGTCCTCCGCCAGGAACGCGGACTCGAGCCGCACCCGGTCGTCATCGAGCAGGTCGGCGCCGCGGGAGCGGATGGTCTCGAGACGGCGCTGCGACACGTCGAGGCCGATCACCGAGGTGCCCGAGTGGTGGTACGCCAGGGCCGTCGGCAGCCCGACGTAGCCGAGACCCACGATCGCCACGTCGAACTCGAAGCCGCGGGTCCCGCCGTGTGCGGTGGTGCCCCGGGTGAGCGGCACGCTGCTGCTCAGGGGGGCCGAGACGTCCGGGGACGTCGGGACGGTCGTCGTCGTCGGAGCGACCGGCGACGTGCGGACCGACAGGGCGTCGGACGACGGAGGTGCGATGGACATGCGGGTTCCCCTCGGGTCGGGACACAACCGGGAAGTCCCGGCAGGCACCGACCGCCGTCGGGTGGGACCGCGGGATCGGGTGGGCCGTGTCCGGGCCACCGTCCGTCCCCGGATCAGGCGGGGGCGGACGGTGGCGGTCCGGGTGCGGCCGGTCGGGTACCGATCTCGGGTACGCGGTCCTGCCCCGATGACGGGGCCGGCGGTCGGTGCGTTGCCACCATCACGGGTCGGGCCCCCCGCCGGCAACGCCACGGAGCCGGTCTTGCGGTGCCCCGCAGCACCGTGGCGGCGACTGCGGGACCGCATGCGGACTCCCGCAAGCGCATGCGGCCCCGGGTGCGGGAATGCGGTGCGGGGCCTCCGCCGCGCCGCTTAGCGTCGCCCCATGCTCACGTTCGTCGTCGCCCTCGTGCTCGTCCTCGGCGTCAACACGATCCTCTGGACCACGGTCGGCGCGACCCGGGTCGTCACCGCCCGTCTGCACCGCGTCGGCGCCGACGGCCGCGGTCGTCGGGCCCACCGCCGCGGCATGCCGGCACCCGTCCCGCGGGGCTACCGACCGCCGACGACCGCCGACGTCGCCGTCCTCGTCGCCGCGCACGACGAGGAACTCGTCATCGAACGCACCATCCGCTCCGCGGCCGAGCACCTGCCACCCGAGCAGATCCTCGTCGTCTCCGACGGGTCCTCGGACCGCACCGTCGAGATCGCCCGCGCCGCCGGTGCCCAGGTGTACGACCTGCAGCCGAACCGCGGCAAGGCCGGTGCCATCGCGGCCGCCATCGAGCACTTCTCGATCCCGGAGCGCTTCGAGGTGATGATGCTCCTGGACGCCGACACCCACCTGTCCACCGACTACTTCACCACCGGGCTGCCGGAGTTCTCCGCCCCCGACGTCGTCGCCGTCGCCGGTCGCGCCACCACGATCCTGGAGCCCCGCGCACCCACCTTCTCCGGCCGCCTGCTCGTCGCGTACCGCGAACGCGTCTACGTCGCCGTCCAGTACCTGCAGAAGTTCGGCCAGGCCGCCCCCGCCGCCAACGTCGTCGCCATCGTCCCCGGCTTCGCCTCGATGTACCGCACCCGGATCCTCCGCGACATCGACATCACCGCCGAGGGTCTGGCCATCGAGGACTTCAACATGACGTTCGAGGTGCACGCCAAGGAACTCGGACGCGTCGCGTTCCGCCCCGGCGCCGCCGTCGCCTACACGCAGGACCCCGACACCCTCCGCGACTACGCCAAACAGGTCCGACGCTGGAACCTCGGCTTCTGGCAGACTCTCCGGCGCCACCGCTTCGGCCTCCGCCGCTTCGGACTCGCCACCGGACTGTTCGTGCTCGAGCTCCTGACGTCGAGCGTGATGATGCTGCTGCTGCTGCCCGCGGTGGCGCTCGCCGGGACCGCCGCGGTCCTCGTGGCGCTGGGCCTGGGCGCCGGGTTCCCGGACGCCGTGCTCGCCGTCGACCCGGTCACCGGGATCGCGGTCGGCGTGCTGCTGCCCGACTACCTGCTCACCATCGTCGTCGCGGTGGTCTCCCGCCGCGGCGTCTACGTCCTGTACGGCCTGACCTTCCCGCTCCTCCGGGTCCTCGACTCGTACCTGTGCCTCCGCGCCCTCTTCCTCGCCTTCCGCGGTGGTTCCAGCGGGGTCTGGCACAGCCCCACGCGGCGGGCGGCCACCGTCTGACACGGCGGGCGCGACCGCACGACGAACGGGAGGCCCGGTACCAGCTGGTACCGGGCCTCCCGTTTCGTCTGCGGTCGCGTCTACCCCAGCAGCGCCACCAGGTGCGAGCGCGAGCGCGCCCCGACCTTCCGGTAGATCTGCGTGAGTCGGAGCTCCACCGTCCGCTGCGACATGTACAGCGACGAGGCGATCTCGCGGTTCCGGTAGCCCTCCGTGACCTTCTGGACCACGGCCTGCTCCTCGGCGGTGAGCAGGGTGAGGACCGGCGTGCCGTCCGGTGCGCTCCGCGGCGTCGTCGGCGACGGCGTCGAGTCGAACTGCGACTGCCGGAGCGCCGACGATCCGACGGCCGGCGGCATCGCGGCGACGCCCTGCGGGGCGGCGAGTGGACGACGGAGCCCCGCTGCCTCGTAGGCCGCGGCGGACGCTGCCCCGAGCCGTGCGCGGTCCGGACCGGTGCCCGTCGACGCGAGCGCGGCGAGGGTCCGGGCGCGCTCGAACTGCGAGTCCGTGGGCTCGAACAGCTCGAGCGCACGGTGTCGTGCGGCCTCGCGGGTGGTGTCGTCGCTGACGAGGGCCAGACTCCGTGCCAGGACGAGGGCGCCCCAGCGCGACGGGTGTGCCCGGTGGTCGCCGGCGAGACGGGCCGTCGTGGTCCGCGCGTCGTCGGTCCGGCCGAGCCGCACGTACGCCTCGATCAGGTCGCCGAGGTGCCGGAGCACCGTCGGGTTCCGGACCGTCCGGCCGATCGCGTCGGCGGTCTCGAGTGCCGCCGCGGCTTCCTCGGCACGACCCTCGAACAGCAGGACCCGGCCACGGAACGCGTGCAGCTTCGCCGTCGCACCCCAGAGCCCGCTCGTGGAGCGGAGCGCGAGGCACCGGTCGAGCACCTCGAGGGTGGCCACCGGGCGACCCTCGAGGAAGTGCCGCCAGGCGATCGCGATGGCCCGCGAGGGCTCCCGCAGTCGCTCGACGACGCTCGACCCGGTCTCCCAGGCGTCGATCGCGCGGAGGGCGAGCCGGAAGTTGCCCGAGCGCACCTCGTTCTCCGCGGTCAGGTACCGGGCGGCCTCGACCCACACCGGAGCGGTGTGCGACGAGCGTGCCAGGACCAGCGCGAACACCCGGCGGGCGCTGCGGTACCGCTCGGACAGGCTGAGCGCGTGGGCGAGCAGCAGCAGCGTCGGGTCGGAGAGGGCCAGCAGGCTGGTCGTCGCGAGACCGTCGTGCAGGTCCCGGTCCGGCGGCAGGTGTCCGTCGACCGCGGCGACCATCTGCCGTGCGGCCTGCAGGATCTGCGCCGTGTGCGGCGGCAGTGCCGACTCGAACGGTTCGGCACGCTGCAGCAGGTCGCGGGCGTGCTCCAGCTCCCAGGCCTCGGCCCGGAAGCTGGCGACCATGGCCAGGAGGCCCGTGACGGCCTCCGCCTCGGCGGCGTCGGTCGCGTCGGCGGGGACGAGCAGCTCGTCCGCCTCGACGGCCTCGCCGCTGAGGTACTGCACCGAGTAGTGCAGCCGCAGGCGGCGCACGTCGTCGAGGCGGGACCGGAACGGGGCGATCGCGGTGAGGTAGCGTGCCGCGTAGCCGAGCAGGCGGTGTGCGAGCAGGACCTCGGCGACCGCGAGGAGCGCCAGGTGCTCGCTCTCGGACCCGGTGCCGACGTGCAGGGCACGCTCGGTGAGCGTCACCGCCGCCGCCGAGTCGCCGTCCGCCGCGTACGCCAGGGCGGCGTGCAGCAGGGCCACGGCGTCCGGCAGGTCGTCCGTGAAGCTCCGGTGCCACGACGCCGCACGCGGGTCGTGAGCGGCTGCGGACACTGCGAGCTCGGCGTGTGCCGCGCGGCGGTCGCGGGCCGTCATCCGCCAGTGCAGGAAGGAGCGCACGAGCGGGGACCGGACCGAGATCGACTGGCCGCGGACCGTGACGAGCCCGACGGACGCGAGGTCCTCGACGACGTCGCGGTCCCACTCCGGACCGCCCGCCTTCGTGACGGGGACCAGGGCGAGGCGGGCCAGGACGTCCAGATCGCGTCCGGGGACCGCCGCGACCACGGGTGCCACGATGCGGTCCGTCGTCGGGGTGGGACGCAGCGGCAGCACGAGGGGTTCCGTGCCGAGCAGCTGCTCACGGCGGAGCATGCCGAGCTGTTCACGGAGCACACCGGGGTTGCCGGCGGTCTGCTCGGCGATGACCGCCAGGACACCGTCGTTCGCGTCGTCGGCGGCCAGCTCCCGGGCGAGCAGCAGTGCCTCGTCCGGGTGCAGGGGCGCCAGGCGCAGCGACGGCAGGGCCGCGAGCGGGCTGTCCGACGGCACGGTCGCCACCGTGGCGACGACGCGGAGGGACGTCCCGACGAGTCGGCCGGCGAGGAACGCGATGAGCGTCTGGCTCGCCGCGTCCATCCGGTCGAGGTCGTCGATGAGCACCAGCGTCGGCGCCATCTGGAGGGTGCGCAGGGTGTCGAGGAGTTCGTGCGCCACGACGATGACCTGCGCGGGGTCCGCGTCACGCACGGTCCCGAGGATCCGGGAGACGTGTGCGGCGGCCCGGGGGTCGTCGAGTGCGCTGAAGAGCGTCGTCACACCACCGAGCGGCCAGCGGGATTCGCTGCCGTTCACGCCGATGCGGACGACGGGGAGGGAGACGCGGCTGCTGGCCGCGTCGAGGACGCTCGTGCGTCCGGAGCCGGGATCGCCGACGACGACCAGCGCGGACTCCCGGGGGAGTACGGCGAGGGTCGTGATCCGGTCGACCTCAGTGCGTCGACCGGTGAGTTCCATCAGGACTCACCGGCCTCCGGCGCCAGGGACGGGGGAGCGTGACGCACCGGCGGGGAAGCCGGCGACGTGGGAGCCCGCAGCGGAGTGGGTGGCTCCGCGGTGGGTGGTGCCGGCGGACGACGGGTGGGTGGCCCGGTTCGCTGGCAGGGTCGACGTGTGGACAGATCGCGGATGACGAGCCTGGGTGGGCTCGGTTCCGCTCGGGAACGATGATGTCATCGTCTTGATCACCCCTCGGGTTAGGGTCTTCGGACGAATGACGGCGGGTCCGTGCTCGCTGGGACTAGGGATCCCGGTGCGGTCACATGACCTTCCGTCAGGAGAACGCTAACCCCTCTTCGGCGATGCTGAGCCGTCCGTCAGGGAAAGGTCTCGATACGCGTGCCCCCAGTCCGGGGGGACAGGCGGACCCCCGTCCGGACGCCGTGGTAGGAGGCGGGGTACAGAACCGTGGGTCTGCCCGGAGCACGGCCCGGGTACGAACGGGGCGGTGAGTGAGCGGACGGGCGAACAGGTGGACGGACGGACGGCGGACCGACAGCGGTGGCGGGCGTTCGGGGTCTGCGTCGCGGTCGCGGCACTGACGATCCTGGACCTGTCGAAGGTCAACGTCGGCCTGCCGTCGATCGAGCAGTCGCTGCACGCCACGAGCTCCTCGCTGCAGCTCATCGTCGCCGGGTACGCCCTGGCGTTCGGCCTGGCGCTGGTGCCGGCCGGACGGCTCGGCGACCTGACGAACCGGCGGCGCCTGTTCGTCATCGGGCTCGTCGCCTTCACCGTGTCGAGTCTGCTCTGCGCCCTGGCACCGACGATCGAGGTGCTCACCGTCACCCGGATCCTGCAGGGCTTCGCCGCGGGGACCCAGATGCCGCAGGTGATCGGCCTGGTGCAGCAACTTTTCCGCGGCGAGGAACGCGGTCGGGCGTTCGGCTTGTTCGGCGCGGTGATCGGGGTGTCCACGGCACTCGGTCCGACGATCGGCGGCGCCCTCATCGCACTCGGCGGCGAGCAGGACGGATGGCGTCTGCTGTTCTGGATGAACGTGCCACTCGGCGTCGCCGCGCTCGTCGCCGCCTGGCGGCTGCTGCCCCGCGGCGACCAGGGCCGGGCCACGGACCGCGAGCTCGACGTCGTCGGGATCCTGCTGCTCGGGGTCGCGATCGTCGCCCTGATGCTGCCGTTCGTGACCACCTCGGGCGGCGGCGGATCGGCCGCCCGGTGGCTCTGGCTGGCGGTCTCGGCGGTCTTCCTCGTCGGCTTCGTGCTGTGGGAACAGGGGTACAAACGCCGGGGGAAGTCCCCGGTCGTCCACTTCGAGCTGTTCCGCCGGTCGTCCTACCGGAACGGCCTGGCGATCGTCGCCGTCTACTTCGCGGCGCTGCCGGCGTCGTTCCTCATGGTCACGCTCTACCTGCAGGAGGGGCTCGGGCTCGCTCCGGTGTTCGCCGGCATGGTGAGCATCCCGTTCGCCATCACGAGCGCGGTCGGCTCCTACGTCGGCGGACGACTGGTGAACCGGATCGGTCGGGCGCTCGTCGTCGCCGGACTCGGTGCGGTCGTCGTCGGTTTCGTGCTGCTCATGCTCGCCGCGGTCCTCACGCCGCCCGAGGTCACCCCGTGGGCGATGGCCGGGGCCTTCCTGGTCGGCGGACTCGGCGGCGGCTTCGTGGTCTCGCCGAACCAGACCCTGACGCTCGCCGAGGTACCGGTCGAACAGTCCGGGGTCGCCGGGTCCATGCAGCAGCTCGGGCAGCGCGTCGGCACGGCGATCGGCACCGCGGTGGCGACGAGCATCTTCTACGGGATCGTCCGCAGCGAGTCGGCGGGGTCCGGTGGCGGGGCGGGCGCCGGCGGCCGGTTGGACGCGTACCACGACGCCTTCCGGAGCGGGACGACGTTCACGGTCTCGCTCATCGCGGTGGCGCTCGTGCTCGCGGTCGCCGACCTCGTGGTCCGGCGGCGCGCTGCCGCTCGCGAGGGGGACC
>NZ_JASDDD010000048.1:0-27876 GCF_030407555.1 Curtobacterium sp. APC 4022 | reverse complement strand
CCGGCGGTCACGGGGGCGGGGTCGGGGCGCTCGTCGTCCGCGAGGCGTTCGTACTGCCGCCGACGGTCGCGGTACTGCTGGTCGTCGGGGCACTCGTGCTGCTGCTGGTGCGACGCGCGCGGTCGGCGGACCGGTCGGGGCTGCCGGACGTGCCGGGGCAGACGGACTCAGGGCAGACGGACCGGCAGGAACGCGGCGAGGTCCGCCCGTGAACCGGAGGCGCTGACGCGTCGGGCGGTGTCCGGGTCGTCCCAGCGCAGGCGTCCGGTGGCGAGCGCGAGCCACGTCGCCGGGTCGGTCTCGACGACGTTCGGCGGGGTCCCGCGAGTGTGCCGCGGGCCGGGCACGGCCTGCACGGCCGCGAACGGCGGGACCCGGACCTCCACGCTGTTGCCGGGGACGTCCTCGGCCAGGCGCTGCAGGGTCCAGCGGACGGCGGTCGCCATCGAGGTGCGGTCCGTCGCGCCGGCGGTCACGGCCTCCAGGGCAGCCCGCCCGACGGCGTCTTCGATGGTCCTCGGCGGCATCTCCACAGGCTAGCCGGTGCGCTGCGGGCGGCGAGTCGGGCTCGGTAGGGTGATCGCGTGCGAATCCTCGTCCTCGGTTCCGGTGCCCGCGAGCACGCGATCATCACGGCCCTCCTGGCGGAGCACGCCGCGTCCCCGGACGGTGGCGGTCACGTCATCACGGCCGCGCCCGGCAACGCCGGCATCGCCGCCGACGTCGAGACGGTGTCGCTCGACCCGTCGAACGGCGCCCTGGTGGCGGAGTACGCGTTCGAGAACGACGTCGACCTGGTCGTCGTCGGGCCCGAGGCCCCGCTCATCGCCGGCGTCGCCGACCCGCTGCGCACCCGCGGCATCCCGGTCTTCGGTCCGGGCAAGGCCGCCGCGCAGCTCGAGGGCTCCAAGGCGTTCGCCAAGCGGATCATGGCCGACGCCGGGGTGCCGACCGGACGCCCGGTGTACGCCGGCACGGTGGACGAAGCCGCGGCGGCACTCGACGACCTCGGCGCACCGTACGTCGTCAAGGCCGACGGACTGGCCGCCGGCAAGGGCGTCCTGGTGACCGAGGACCGTCAGGCGGCGCTCGACCACGCGACCTACTGGCTGCAGCACGGACACGTCGTGGTCGAGGAGTTCCTCGACGGCGAAGAAGTGTCGCTGTTCTTCCTCAGCGACGGGCACGACGTCCGGCCGCTCTCCCCCGCGCAGGACTACAAGCGTCTGGGCGACGGCGGCCTCGGGCCGAACACCGGCGGCATGGGCGCGTACTCGCCGCTGCCGTGGCTCGACGAGCGATGGGGCTCCGAGCAGGCCTTCGTGGACGAGGTCACCGAGCTCGTCGCCCTGCCGACCGTCCGCCAGCTCGAACACGAGGGCACGCCCTTCGTCGGACTGCTCTACTGCGGGCTCATCGTCACCGAGCAGGGCGTGCGGGTCATCGAGTTCAACGCGCGGTTCGGCGACCCCGAGACCCAGGTCGTGCTCCCCCGCCTGGCGACCCCGCTGAGCAGCCTGCTGCTGGCCGCCGCCACCGGGCAGCTCGGCAGCACCCCGCGGCCGGAGTTCCGCGACCAGGCGGCCGTCACCGTCGTCCTGGCCAGCGAGGGGTACCCGGAGAACCCGGTGACCGGCCGGGTCATCACCGGGGTGGACGCCGCGAACGCCCGTGACGGCGTCGCCGTCCTGCACGCCGCGACCGGCACCCTCGACGGCGACCTCGTCGCCACCGGCGGACGCGTGCTCAGCGTCGTCGCGACCGGCGCCGACTTCGCCCAGGCGCGCGACCGCGCGTACGCGGGGCTGCACGACATCACCCTGCCCGGCGGCCAGTTCCGCACCGACATCGCCACGAAGGTCGTCCGATGAGCACCGCACCCGTCGTCGAGGGCTGGCGTCACGTCTCGTCCGGCAAGGTCCGCGAGCTCTACGTCCCGGCCGACACCGCCGACGTCGCCGGCGCCACCGAACTGCTGCTGCTGGCCTCGGACCGGGTCAGCGCGTACGACTTCGCGCTCGAGCCGCCGATCCCCGGCAAGGGCGAGCTGCTGACGCGGCTGTCCCGCTTCTGGTTCGACCAGCTGCGCGACGTCCCGAACCACCTGCTCACGCCGAGCGGCACCACGACCCCGGTCCCGGCCGACGTCGAGGCCCGGTCGATGCACGTCATGCCGCTCCGGATGTTCCCGATCGAGTGCGTCGTCCGCGGGTACCTGGTCGGCAGCGGCTGGGCCGAGTACCAGCAGTCCGGCAGCGTCTGCGGTGTCGCCCTGCCCGCCGGGCTGTCGAACGGCGACCGTCTGCCGGAGCCGATCTACACGCCGGCGTACAAGGCACCGCAGGGTGAGCACGACGAGAACATCTCGTTCGAGCGCACCGAGGAGCTCGTCGGAGCGGCCGATGCGGCAGCCCTCCGTGACCTGTCGCTCGCGGTGTACTCCGACGCGGCGGCGATCGCCCTGCAGCGCGGGGTCGTCATCGCGGACACGAAGTTCGAGTTCGGGCGCGACGCCGACGGGCTGATCCGCATCGCCGACGAGGTCCTGACGAGCGACTCCAGCCGCTACTGGGACGCCGTCACGTACGAGTCGGGCAACCGCACGGACTCGTTCGACAAGCAGATCGTCCGCGACTGGCTCAGCGCCAACTGGGACCGCACCGGCACGCCGCCGGTGCTGCCGGACGAGGTCGTCGCCCGGACGGCCGCCCGGTACCGGGAACTCATCGAGCGCCTCGGCGCCTGACGCGGGTCAGGCGTCGCGGGAGACCACGACGACGGTCAGGTCGTCGCCCGGGTCGTGCTCGATCGCACGCCCGCGGACGCCCGCCAGGAACGCGCCGAGGTCCGGCGACTTCCGGTACAGCGCACCGAGACGGGACAGCGACGCCAGGGTCGAGTCCCAGAGCTCGAGCGCCCCGTCGCTGACCAGCACGAGCGAGTCGCCCGGTTCGAGGACGAGCTGCCCGACGCTACGGTCGATGCCGACCGGGTGCAGGCCGATCGGTAGGTCGACGGAGCGCAGGACGGTCTCGGTGCCGTCGGCGTGCAGGTGCAGCACGAGCCCGTGCCCCGCGTCGACGAAGTCGAGCCTGCCCGTGGTGGTGTCGAGTCGGCCGTGGAAGAGCGTGGCGAAGGCCTCGGCTGCGCTGAGGTCCGGCGCCACCTGCTCCTCGAGCGCGGCGACGGCGGTCGGCGGGGCCTCGTTGCAGCGGGCGAGCAGTGCTCCGCGCATCCCGGCGGCGAGGAGGCCGGCGGCCATGCCCTTCCCCATCACGTCCGCGACGGTCAGGTCGACGGTGTCGCCGGCCACACGCCACTCGTGGAAGTCACCCGACACGATGCCGTGCGGGATCGACGTGCCGCCGATCGTCCACCCCGGCAGGTCGACGGTGCGCGGCTGCAGACCCGTCAGGACGGCACGGATCCGGTCGTCGTCGAGGCCCGTGGCGAGCTCGCGCTCCGCCCAGACTGCGAGTTCCTGCAGCAGGACGACGTCGTCCGCGGTCAGGGTCCGGGGCTCCGGATCGATGAGGCAGAGCGTGCCGACCTTGGTCGCGTCGGCACCCACGTGCAGCGGGACCCCGGCGTAGAAGCGGACGTTCGGGTCGTCGTTCACCATCGGCAGGTCCGAGAACCGCTGGTCGTCGCGGGCGTCCGCCACGACCACGGGACCGTCCTGGTGCAGGGTCCGTCCGCAGAAGGTGTCACGGAGCGGCGTCGACCCGGGGAACACCGCGTCGGACTGCTGGGACTTGTGGAAGAGCAGGTCGTCGCCCGCCAGGTTGAGGAACGAACCGGCGACCCCGAAGGCCTCGCGTGCGATCCGGGTGATGCGTTCGAAGCGCTCCTCGGGCCCGCCCTGCACCACGTCCAGGGCGGCCAGGAGGGCAGCACGACGAGCGGTTTCGGGAGCGGAAGCCTGATCCGCATGCTGCTCCACGTGCTCGATGCTCATGTCTCCACGCTAACGCGGATACCGGACAGCGCCCTCGTCCTGTGTCCAGAACGCATGCCCCCAGTGGACGGGTCACCCGGCCGCCGCCGCGTACTCTGGGGCGGTGCTCCGCCGTGTCGTCCCCGTCCTCGCCCTGGTCTGTGGCGCGACCCTGGCCCTCACCGGCTGCGGCGCGCAGAACCCGACCGGGCAGGTGTCCGTCACGGTGTCGCAGAACGCTGCCGACCACCCGTACCAGGTGAAGGTGTTCCTGCCGAACGGGGAGCCGTCGTCGCACCAGCAGGTCTACCCGGGGGACACCGCCGACTTCGCGGGCGTGCCCCTCGGCGAGGTGACCGTCCGCGCCGGCGACCTGTGCCCGGAGCGGGCTCAGGTCCGAGCCGACCAGGTCGCGAAGGTGACGCTGACGACCGTCGGGTGCTGAGCCTCCCGGCCGGGAGGCGCGGAGCGGGTCCGCCCCGTCACCCCGCGCTGCGTCACCCCGCGGTGCGTCACCCCGCGGTGCGTCACGTCGCGGTGCGTCACCCCGCGGTGCGTCACTTCGCGCTGCGTCACTTCGCTTCGGGCACCGCGTCCCACTCCGCGCCGTAGCGCGACAGCACCGACCACCGGTCGACCGGCCAGGTGATGACGAACGCGCGGCCCACGACGTCGTCCAGCGGGACGTTGCCGTGGATGCGCGAGTCGGCCGAGTTGTAGCGGTTGTCGCCCATCACCCAGATCCGCCCCTTCGGCACCGTGATCGAGAAGTCGTCACCCGACACCCGCTTCACGTCCGCCGGCAACCGCACGTACGGCTCGTCGACGGCGTGCCCGTTCACCGACAGCCGGCCCTGGGCGTCGCAGCACTGCACGCGGTCCCCCGGCAGCCCGATGACCCGCTTGATGAGGTCGTCGCCCTGCCCCGGGCCGAGCCACGCGTTCGGGTCGCGGAAGACGACGACGTCCCCGCGCTCGAGCGGCATCACGTGCGGCACGAGCTCGTTGACGAGCACGCGGTCGCCGACGAGCAGGGTGTTCTCCATCGACTCCGACGGGATGTAGAACGAGCGCACCAGGTACGCCTTGACCAGGAACGAGGCGAGCAGCGCCAGCACGACGATGACCACCAGGTCGCGGATGAACCGCTTCGTCGACCTGCGGCGTTCGTCCGCAGCGCCCGCCTCCGGAGCCTCGGTACTCAATGTGTCGCCACCACCTTCACCAGCGAGATGGCGAGCGCGACCGCGGCGAGCACGATCCCGCCCCACAGCCCCAGGAACGAGGGCCGCTTCCCACTGAACCGCTGCAGGACCACCCCGACCAGGCCGATGCGGACGACCAGGATGACGACCGCCGCGATCTGCGCGCCCTCTGCCGGCAGCCACCCGACCCACGCGGCCGCGTAGAGCACCGCCGGGATCAGCCCGGAGGTCGCGATCGGGTTCGCGTTCCGGGTGATCACCGCGACGGTCTCGCGACGGGCGTCCTCGTCGTCGGTGGCACCGATCGAGTGCGCCACCAGGTGCGACAGGACGTGCGCCAGGTAGGTCAGGACCGCGGTCGCCAGCACCGTCAGCACCGCGGCGCCGTGCTCGATCTGCTCCGGCGAGACCGCGATCGCGACGGCGAGCACCGTGATGTTGCCGTAGATGTACGACGACATGCGGTCGCGGGCCTGCTCGACCGGCAGGTCTTCGGGTCGCGGGCGGCGACCTCGGCGTTCAGGGGGCATCGGTCCATCTTGGCCCGTCCCGGCCGGGTCCGGCTGACGAGCAACCGGGTGTGATGCCAAGGTGGTCAGGACCGTGCACCGCCGCACGGTCGGGATGGAGGCCCGCATGACGAACCGCAGACCACTCGCCCTGGTGACCGGGGTCGGCCGACGAGCCGGCATCGGCGCCGCGATCGCCATCCGCCTCGCGACCGACGGCTGGGACCTCGCGATCAGCTGGTGGGGTCCGTACGACGAGCGGGTGCACGGGGCTGCCGACCCGGCGGGGGTGGACGCGGTCGTCGCGGAGTGTGTGGCAGCGGGAGCTGCCGTGACGCGCCTCCCGGTCGACCTGGGTGACCCGGAGCAGGCGGCCGCACTCGTCGGCCGTGCCGAGGCAGAGGCGGGCGCACCGGTGACCGCCGTCGTCATGTCGCACTGCGAGTCGGCGGACTCCGACTTCGCGACGACGACCGTCGAGTCGTTCGACAAGCACCTGACCGTGAACGTGCGCGCGCCGTTCCTCATCGTGCAGTCGTACGCGCGACGGCTGCGGGAGGGTGCCGATGTGCCGCTCGACCGCCGCCGGGTGATCGCGCTGACGAGCGACCACGTCGGGTTCAACCTGCCGTACGGCACCAGCAAGGGAGCGCTCGACCGGCTGGTCGTCGGAGCGGCGATCGAGCTCGGCGACGTCCGGGTGAGCGCGAACACCATCAACCCGGGGCCGAACGACACCGGGTGGATGACGGACGAGATCCGGCAGTCCGCCGTCGACCAGACCCCGCTCGGACGGCCGTCGATGCCGACCGACACCGCCGCGCTCGTCGGGTTCCTGTGCGGGCCGGACGGCGGCTGGGTGAACGGGCAGCTGCTCAAGACGGACGGTGGGTTCAGCGCGAAGTGAGGACGCCGGGGTGCTCGGGGTCCTTTTGTTGACGCGTCAACGATCTCGGCGCAGACTGAGCGGATGAACTCGCAGGACCTCCTCGCCGCGGACACCGGGATGGGCGCCGTCACGCTCCGGGTCGCCGACCTCGATGCCATGACGGCGTTCTACCGGGACGGTGTGCGGCTGACGGTGCTCGTGCAGGAGGCGGCGCGGGTCGTGCTCGGGCGGCCGGCGTCGGGCGGGGGCACGGTGTCGGCTGGGGGTGCGGTGCCGGCTGGCGGTGCGGTGCCGCCTGGCGGTGCGCTCGACGTGCCCGTCGTCGTGCTCGAGCATGAGCCCGCGCTCCGGCACGCGAGCCCCGGGCAGGCCGGCCTGTTCCACACCGCCGTCGTGTTCGACGACCGTGCGGACCTGGCCGCCGCGCTGTACTCCGTCGCCACGCGGTACCCGCAGTCGTTCACCGGTAGCGCCGACCACCTGGTCAGCAACGCGTTCTACTTCACCGACCCGGAGGGCAACGGCGTCGAGCTGTACTGGGACCGCGACCGCACCGAGTGGTCGTGGACGCACGGGTCGATCGACATGGACACCGTGTACATCGACCCGAACGCGTTCCTGCAGGAGCACCTCACCCCCGAGGCGCTCGAGCACGCCGACGCCCGACCCGCCAGAGTCGGCCACGTGCACCTGTCGGTCGGGGACGTGGCCGCAGCGAAGGCGTTCTACGTCGACACGCTCGGCTTCACGACCACCGCAGCGATGGGCAGCCAGGCGTTGTTCGTCAGCGCCGGCGGGTACCACCACCACATGGCGATGAACACGTGGAACTCCCGGGGAGCGGGTCGCCGGCAGCAGGCGCTCGGCCTCGGGTTGGTCCGGATCGAGGTCCCGGCCGTCGACGACCTCGGCGCGCTGACCACGCGCATGCACGATGCCGGGGTGCAGACCGCGGACGACGGACGGACGGTCGCGTTCGACGACCCGTGGGCGAACCGCATCGAGGTGACCACCACAGGTCGGGGCTGACCTGTCGGGCGTGCGCCGCGCCTCCCGGTCAGCGTCATCGGGTGCGGAAGTACCGGTGCAGGTCACGCTCCCGGATCAGCGCGACGCTCGCGGCTCCCCCGACGACGACACCGACGAGTCCGAGCGTGCTGAGCACTGCGGCACCGGCGAGGATCGGCAGACCGTCGCCGGCCGGCAGGCCCCGGACCATCACGACGGACACGGCGAGTGCCAGCGTCGCGCCCACCGAGCCCCACGCCAGGTGTTGGACCGCGATGCCGAGCGCCTGCGCCGCCACACCGACCCCGACGTGACGGTCCGAGGCGATGGACAACCGCCGACGTGACACCGCGGCGCACCCGACCACCAGTCCGAGTCCGACCGCCACCGACTCGAGCAAGCCCACGGTCGGCGGCTCGCTCGGGAGGAACGTCGTGCCGGATCGCGGGTTCAGCTGGCCGAGCGTCGACCGTTCGCCGTCCTCGGAACCGCTCGCCGGCAGCAGCGTCCGCCGGAGCGCGGCGACGGCGGACTCGTCCGCCGGCCAGATCGTCGCCCAGCACGTATCGAAGGGCGCGCCGTCGTCAGCGGCGGGTGCCAGGACCGCGTACGACAGCTCGGGGTCGCGGCCGTCGTCCGGGTAGGCGTAGACCCCGGCGACCGGGACCGGGCCGTCCGGGGTGGCGATGCGCTGGCCCGCCCGGACGCCGAGGACGTCGGCCACCTCGGGGGCGACGACGACACCCGCGTCGGCCGTGGACCCGGTGACGCTGAACAGTGCGGTCGCTCCGCCGGTCACCTCGTAGGTCGGGATCGAGCTTCCCGGGAGCGCCGCGACGACCATGCCGTCCTCGGTCTTCCGGAAGGCCCCGGCGGCCAGCACGTTCGGCTCGTCGGCCAGTGCCGCGCACGCTCGCCCGTCGATCCGTCCGGCAGCCGTGAACACCTGCGTTGCGGCACCGGACGTCACCCACTGGGCGGCGGCGCGGACGTCGGCTGTGACGGTGACGGTCCGGCTGCCGACGACACCGGCGAGCAGCACCGCCAGGACCACTGCGCAGACGACCCCGGCGCCGGCACCCGAGCTGAGGTCCCGCCAGGCTTCCCGGAGCACCTCGATCGTCCGCATGCGGGGCCGTCTCACCGGAACGCCCCGAGGTCCAGGACCGCCCCGCACGCTGCCCGGGTGGCGTCGTCGTGCGTCGCGACGACGACGGTGGTGCCGGCGGCTGCGAGTTCGGCGATCACGTCGTTCACCTCGGCCGCGGTCGTCCGGTCGAGTTGCGCGGTGGGTTCGTCGACGAGCATGAGCGTCGGGGCCGCGGCGACGCCCCGAGCGAGCATCAGCCGCTGTGCCTCGCCACCCGAGAGTTCGCGGAACCGCGCTGTGGCCCGGCCCGCGAGACCGAAACGCTCGAGGACGACCATGGCCCGGTCCTCGGCCGCACGTCGACGCATCCCTCGGGCGAGCAACGGCAGGGTCACGTGGTCGAGGGCGGTCCGGCGCGCCACCCCGTGCGGGTTCTGGAACACCCACAGCACGGCGGCGTCATCGGGCAGTTCCACCCGTCCGGACGTCGGCGTGGTCATCCGGGCGAGGATCGCGAGCAGCGTCGACTTCCCGGAGCCGCTCGGGCCGACCAAGGCCGTCACGGTGCCCTCGTCGAAGGTCCGCTCGACGTCGTGGAACAGCTCGGTGCCGTTCGGCCACCGGTGTCCGACAGCGCTGAGGCTCACCGGCACGGCCGACCACCCTCGGGTGTCGCGCGGATGCGGTCGAGTGTGGTCCCCGATCCGGCCCGGACGAAGGACTGACCGAGTTCCGAACCGACGACCTCGACCCGGACCGGATCCCCGGTCACCGGTTGCACGCACGCGTGGTCGTCCCGGAGGTCCCAGAGCGCGGTCGGGGGGACGACCTGGACCGTGAGCGCCTCGGCGAGCGCCCACGTCGCCGGCAGCGTGGGGACGCCGTCGGCGGACGCCACCGTCGCGGCGTACTCCGGGAGCGCGCCGATCTGCGCGAGTGCTGCCGGGTCCGTCACCACTCCGTGGTCGTCGACGGCGCTGCGGAACTGTCCGACGGTGATCGCACGCGGGCCGGCCACGACGTCCGCCGGGAGCTGCTCGATCCGTGCTCCGCGCAGTTCGGCGGGCAGCTCGACGAGCGTTCCGTCGGCGTCCACCGGCGCCCCGACCACCGCCGTGCAGGTCCGGACCGTTGCCTCTGCCGCGGGGATCCATGCGAAGGCCGAGCGCTCGATCGTGTCGTCCGAGAGCGCCGAACGCGGAACGTCGTGGGCCAGGAGGAACGACCGCACTGCCCGGAGCGTCCCCGGTCCGACGATCCCGTCGACGGTGATCCTCGAACCCAGTCGAGCGAGTTCCTGTTGCAGTCCGCGGACGTCCTCGCCCCGGTCGTCGTCGTGGAGGTCTCGGAACAGCGGCGTCCCACTGGCCAACGCGATCACCGGCAGGTCGTCGACCCGGGCGATCTCCGTGCCGCTCCGGACCACCCCACCAGTCGCACACGACGACGACGTGACGATGCCGGTCCGGCTCGTGACCACAGCGCGGGGCGCACCGGTGTCGAGCGCCAGCTGCACCTGGTGTTCGTCGGCGTCCGACCGCTCGGTGACCGCCACCGTCTCGACCGGGGTCGCCGTCCGCAGGGCCGCGGGCGGATCGGCCGGGAGTGCGAAGACCGCGCCGACACCGGCGGCTGCAGCGACCAGCAGGCTGCCGAGACCGAGGAGCGAGCCGGACAGCATGCTGTTGCGCCGCCCGCTCATCCCTGCCACCGAAGCCCGAGTGGGTCGATTCGACACCGGGTGGCCTCCGGAGACCACTGCTCGAAGGAGAAGCGGTCGTCGGCCTGCTCACTTCGCCATCGCCGTTGTGTGTAGTCCGCGCCGACGACTCCCGAGCGCTGCAGACATGCCACCTGGATCGTGGCCTCGGCCCGGTGCTCAGGGTTCCGTCGGACCGCGTCGAACAGCATCGAGATCCCGTGGTCGTACCGGCGTGAGCAGTCGCGACGGTACGAGGTCGCCTGCTCGATGGTCTCGTGTTGTCCGTACAGCGGGTCCATCTCGGCAGCTCCGTCGCTGAGCTCGGCGTACCGGTACCCGTGTGCCCGCATGCACTTGCTCGTCCGGGAGCGTGCATCCGCACGTTCATCGACAGTGATCACACCGTCCGTGAGGAGCCTCACCTGGTAGGGACTCACCGCTGCTTCCGCGAACTCTGCTGCCCAGGGCCCTGCGGCCACGAAGGCAGCGGGGTCCATCCGCTGAGGGCTCGGCTCGACGGCGACCGGAGTCGATTGGGTGCAGCCGCTCACGACCAGGGTGACCACCACCATCGGCACGCACCATCGCCGCTTCACGACGTCCGCCACAGACCGAGCGGATCTTCGCGACAATGCACCGCCGCTGGAGACCACTCATTGAACGAGAAGACGCCTGAGTCCTCCTCCGACCGCCACTGCCGCTCGGAGTACGACGACCCGACCACGCCTGCTTGTCGGAGGCACGTGACGGAGATCTTCGCCTCATCTCGCTTCGCGGGGTTACGCCGGATCTGCTCGAAGAGCAACGAGATGTTCCTGTCCCACCGCTTCGAGCATTCCTCCAAGTGACGCGACATGTCTTCGACATCCGTTGCAGCCCCTGATCGGAGCGGCTCGCCTTCGGCGCTGCCGTCGTCATGTTCCTTCCACCGCCAACCGGCGTCCCGCATGCAAGCTGCCAGGCGAGTGTGAGCGTCCGCTCGCTCCGCCGAGGTGATGACTCCATCGTGCAGAACTGCCCGCTCGTAGGCCCCCGCGCCTGTGAACGCCGTGGCGAAATCAGCCGCCCACGGACCCGCGTCGACGAACTGCGACAGGTCGGGTTCATCCGCGGGTCGATCGGAGAGCGGCTTCGAGCATGCCCCGGTCGTGCTCACGATCCCAGCCAGTGCCAGGACGGCCACACTCCGCCGCGCCCGCCTCCTCACTGCGACCGGACCATGCCGTACTTGCGGATCCCCGCCCAGCACACCGGCTCGTATGACCACTTGTTCGCCGTCGCACGGTTTCCCGTCTTGATCTGCAACGAGGCTCCGACGGCCACGAAGTGCCGGGCTGCCCCGCACCCCGTGTAGTTCTTGCCCTTCGTCTGGGTGATCTGCCCCCAGCACGCAGCCGCGTTCGCCTCCGGCGCCATCGCCGAGTCGACCGCAACTCCTCCGCTGACGACGGTCCCGACGAGGACTGCGCCGAGGATCAACTTCATGAACATGTTCGTCCTTCCATTCCGCGAACACCCCTACTGATGTGCAACGTATTACCCATCACCGGGTGACGCAACTGTTCGCGTCGCATCTCGGTGGACCGGCATGATCGCGCCTCACGGCGTCCGCCACAGCCCGAGCGGATCGAGCGTGCACTGCTTCGCTGCCGTGTCGTACTCCGGGAACGAGAACACCCCCGCGTCGTACTCGGCCCGCCACTTCCGCTCGCTGTAGTCCTTGCCGACCAGCCCGGCCTTCTGTAGACACCTGACGGTGATCGCGGCCTCGTCCTGCTTCTGCGGGTTCCGACGCGTCTCCTCGAAGAGCATCGTCACGTACTGGTCGTACCGCTCCTCGCAGGCACGGAGAACCGGATCGGACCGCTCGAAGAAGTCATCCGGGTACTTGCCGTCACGGGACTCGAGCTCGAAGCCGCCGTCCGTGGCGTACGCGATGTCGAGCCCCGACTCCCCCAGGCACTGCCGGACATGGTGATGCGCGTCCTCGAGCTCCGCCGGCGTGACCTCGCCGTCACGGAGGATCGCTGCCTCGTACGAGGAGACCCCGTGCTGCAACGCATCGCGGAATTCGTCCGCCCACGGCCCGGTGGCCGTCAGCGATCCCGCGTCGGACGTCGATGGGGCCCGTCGTTGCTGCCCTCCGGTACAGCCGGCGAGGCCGATGGAGACCACGGCCGCGCCAGCAATTACCGCCATGACGCGGCCGCGCTCTCGACCACGCATCTACTTCGCCGTCATCCCGTACGAGACGACGTTCGCCCAGCAGGCGTTCTGGGTGGAGTACCTGCCCCGCGTCACCCACGCTCCGTACTTCGACTTCGCGTTCCTGATCGCATCCCAGTGCCGGGCCGACGAACAGGTGTTGTTCTTGCCCTTCCAGATGCTGACCGACCCGTAGCAGGCCGCCGCCTCTGCCCGGGGTGCGGTCGCGGCGTCGAGCGCCACCGTGCCGCTGACGAGCGTGCCGACGACGGCTGCGCCGAGGACCAACTTCGTGATCATCCGTGTTCCCTCCTTCGCCACGAGTTCTCTCGTGGACGGCGCCACGGTAAGACCCCTGCAGACCGAGATTCCAGTTCCTCGTATCCGGAATACAGAAGCGCCCAGCAAGCACGGCACTTCCCGGGCAGGATGGGCGGATGAGCGAAGACATCCGGTGGGAGGTGGTCGAGGAGAGCGCAATGACGCTCACCGACCACGAGGCGATCGCAGCGATGCTGGCGCAGGCGTTCCCGAGCTGGTCGCACTGGTACGTCGGAGGCCGGAGCTGGTCCGGGATGCAACCCGAGCGCCGCGTGCTCGGCCGGACCGCGGACGGCGTCGTCCTGGCCCACGTCGGCATCCGCCGGATGTTCGTCACGGTCGGCGGCGAGGACGTCCTGGTGGGCGACACCGGCCTGGTCGGTGTATCACCCCGCTTGCAGGGCACCGGGGTGGGTCGCGAGCTGATGGAACGAGTCCACGACGTGCTCGACGGGCTCCGCGTGCCGTACGGCTTCCTCGGCGCCGGCGAGGACCGGATCCCCTTCTACGCCCACATGGGCTGGCACGAGTTCCCCGAAGCGATCGGCACCTTCAGTGCCTTCACCGCGGAGGGCGCCGGGGTCGTCGAGACCGAGCAGGGCGGCTGGATGGTCCGGCCGGTGACGGCCCGGCTCGAGGACTGGCCGGAGGGTCCGATCCTCCTCAACGGCCAGCAGGTCTGAGGGACCCGATCCCGACGCGCCCGCCTGCGGTCGCCGAGCGGTCAGGAACGGTCGCACCGGGCCTCCCGGAACGACGGTTGCCGACCACTCGACGGAACTGAACGGGGAGTCTCGACCGCTCGGCGCGCCGCCTGCGCCGAGCAGGCGGGCCGACAGACCACAGACGGGAGGCGCGGTGCGAGTCGAACTCGCACCGCGCCTCCCGTCTGTGGTCTGTGCCCCAGTTGCTACGCCTCGACGGCGACCTTCTGCGGGTCCTCGTTCGAGCCCGGCGCGCTCGGCGCGACGGCCGCACGGACGCGCGCACCGAGGTCGGGGTCGACGCTCGTCCAGTAGGCGAAGACGCGCTCGCGCAGGTCGTCGCGCGTCACCTTGGAGACGTGGCCGGCGATGTTGCCGACGAGACGCTCGCGGGCTGCATCGTCCAGGACCTCGCGGTAGAGCGTGCCCGCCTGGCCGAAGTCGTCGTCCTCGGGGTGCAGGGTCGCGGCGGAGCGCTGGAGCGCACCGTCGGACTCCCAGCCCGGGGCGTCGTCGGTCGCGGTCGGGTCGGCGTGGGCGCCACCGAGCGAGTTCGGCGCGTACACGGGGACTTCCGACTTCTGGAAGTCGAAGCGCATCCCGCCGTCCTTCGAGTACGAGTGCACCTCGTTCTTCGGGGCGTTGACCGGCAGCTGCGCGTGGTTCGTGCCGACCCGGTAGCGGTGGGCGTCCGCGTAGCTGAAGATGCGCGCGAGGAGCATCTTGTCCGGGCTGGCCGCGATGCCGGGCACGAAGTTCGAGGGGGCGAAGGTCGCCTGCTCGATCTGCGCGAAGTAGTTCTCGGGGTTGCGGTTCAGCTCCATCGTGCCGACCTCGATGAGGGGGTAGTCCGCGTGCGGCCACACCTTCGTCAGGTCGAACGGGTTGAAGCGGTACTCGGCAGCCTCGTCGTAGGGCATGACCTGCACCTTGAGGGTCCAGCGCGGGAAGTCCTGGCGCTCGATGGCCTCGTGGAGGTCGCGGATGTGGAAGTCCGCGTCCTCGCCGGCGATGCGGTCGGCGTCCTCCTGCGTCAGGGTCTTGTGCCCCTGCTCGGTGATGAAGTGGTACTTCACCCAGAAGCGCTCGCCCTCGGCGTTGACCCACTGGTAGGTGTGCGAACCGAAGCCGTCCATGTTCCGCCAGCTGGCCGGCAGGCCGCGGTCGCCCATGAGCCACGTGACCTGGTGCGCCGACTCGGGCGACAGCGTCCAGAAGTCCCACTGCATGTCGTGGTCGCGGAGGTGGGAGCCCGGCAGGCGCTTCTGCGAGCGGATGAAGTCCGGGAACTTGATGCCGTCGCGGATGAAGAACACCGGGGTGTTGTTGCCGACGAGGTCGTAGTTGCCCTCGGACGTGTAGAACTTCAGCGCGAATCCACGGGGGTCGCGCCAGGTGTCGGGCGAGCCCTGCTCACCGGCGACGCTCGAGAAGCGGGCGAGCATCTCGGTGGTCTGACCGGGCTGGAGGAACGCGGCACGCGTGTACTGCGAGACGTCGTGCGTGACGGTGAAGGTACCGAACGCCCCGCCGCCCTTCGCGTGGACGACGCGCTCCGGGACGCGTTCGCGGTTGAACTGGGCGAGCTTCTCGACCAGGTAGTGGTCGTGCAGGGCGATGGGGCCGTCGGCGCCGACTCCCATGGAGTGCTGGTCGCTGGAGACCGGGGCCCCGCTGTTGGTCGTGGTGGTGGGCGTGTTCTGGTCGGACACGGTTCCTCCTCAGGTGGAACGTAGGTTCGGTCAGGATGGCTCGGGTCGGTTCGCAGCCACGGCATCGGTGTCGATGCCGCTCTGCTCGGCTGCCGCACACTGCTCGCAGATCCCCCAGTAGGTGACCTCAGCGGTGGTGACGGCGAAGCCGTGGGTCTCGGACGGCGTCAGGCACGGCGCGTGTCCGACGGCGCAGTCCACGTCACCGATCGCACCGCACATGGTGCAGACGATGTGGTGGTGGTTGTCGCCCGTCCGCCGTTCGTAGCGGGCGGGGCTGCCCGCCGGTTCGATCCGGCGCACGAGTCCGGCGCCGGTCAGGGCGCCGAGGACGCCGTAGACCGCCTGGTGACTGGTGGTCGGGAGTTCGGCGGCGAGCGCCGTGACCAGGTCGTCGGCGGTGGTGTGCGGTCGGGTCTCGATGGCCCGGAGGGCGGCGAGACGCGGCGCGGTGACGCGGAGGCCGGCTCCGCGGAGCAGTTCGGTGTCGTCGACCATGCGGAGCCCTTCTCTTGCAGGATTCAAGACAACGCCCACTGTACACGGCTGAGGCGGTCCTGCGGGCGACACATGCGCCTCCTGGAATGCAATGTGTCACGATCGTGTCGCGATCGGCTGGACCCTGCCTGGGAGGGGTGGAACGACCGGTAGCGTCCTGCCATGTCCATGCAGCAGGCCGACGCGTCGGCGAACACCGCTCAGGACGTCCGGGGGGCCATCGCGCAGCGAGACCTGGTCGTCGACCTCATCCGGACGGCCTGCGTCGTCCTCGTCGTCGTCGTGCACGTCACGATGGTCGGCGTCGGCTCCGACGCCGCGGGCCTCCGGGTGACGAGCCCGCTGCAGGAACTGCCCTGGTACGTGGCGGCGACCTGGATCGGCCAGGTCATGCCCCTCTTCTTCGTCGTCGGCGGCTTCGCGAGCGCGGTCGGTTGGCGCAGCACCGTCGCCCGGGGCGGCGGTGCGCGGGACTGGGTCGCGACCCGGCTCGTGCGGCTGTACCGGCCGGCGGTACCGCTGTTCGCGGTGCTCGCGATCGGGCTCGGCATCGCAACCGTCCTCGGGACACCGGCGGACCTGCTGAGCGAGCTGGCGTTCGGGATCGGGTCGCCGCTCTGGTTCCTCGCCGCCTACGGAATCACGCAGTGCTGCGTGCCGCTGATGGCCCGGCTGCACGCCACCGCCCCGTGGAGCACCCTGGCGGTGCTGCTCCTGCTGGCCACGGTGGTCGACGCGGTCCGCCTCGGCACCGGGGTCGCCGAGGTCGGGCTGCTCAACCTCGGCCCGGTGTGGCTGTTCGCGCAGCAGCTCGGGTTCCTCTGGGCCGACGGCTGGTTCGCCCGACGCTCGAAGCTCCTGCTGGCGGGGATCGCGGTCCTCGCCTACGCCGCCCTCGTGCCGATCACCTCGGTCGGGCTCTGGGCGCCGGACATGCTGCAGGACCTGAACCCGCCGATGCTCCCGCTGGCACTGCTCGCGGTCGGGCAGGCCTGCCTGGTCCAGCTCGTGCACGCTCCCCTGACGCGGCTGATGCACACCCGCCCCGCGCGGGCCGTCGTGTTCCTGCTCGGCCGCGACGGCATGACGATCTACCTGTGGCACCTGCCGCTCTTCATCCTGCTCAACGGCATCGGGCTGCTCGTCGGGCTGCCGTTCCCCGACCCGGGCTCGCGGACCTGGTGGGCCACTCGGGTGGTCGCGGTGGTCGTCCTGCTCGCCGCAACGCTCGGCGTCGCCCGGACCGTCCGGCGCTTCGACCGCCCGCTCCCCCGCCTCGTTCCCGGCGCGGACCGCCCGGCGTGGCCGATCCTCGCGGTCGCGGCCCTCTGCACCATCGGCCCGGCGTTCGCCGTGATGCAGCTGCACCTCTCGTTCCCGCTCGCGCTCCTCGGAGCGGTCGCCATCCCGGTCGGCACGGGGTTGCTGAGCAAGACGGTCGCGGCCCGGGGCGTGCGGACCATGTAGGGATACTCATCTGGCGGAGCCGGGTCGGGCCTCCCGTCCGGAGGAAGATGTCTCCCGCAGCGCGACCACCGGGAGGCACCCCACGCCGTCACCCTCCGAGTTCTGGAGTACCTGGCACGTCGACCCCCTGGCGGCGGTGCTCCTCGTCGTCGCGGCCGTCGCGTACGGCGTCGGCCTGGTCGCCGCACGCCGCCGCGGCGCCCGCTGGCCGTGGTGGCGGACCCTGGCGTTCGTCGCCGCGCTCGCCCTGTTCGCCGTCGTGCAGTTCGGGATCGTCGGCCAGTACGACCGCCAGCTGCGATGGGCCTTCGTCCTGCGGATCGCCGTCCTCTTCTTCGCGGTCCCCACCTTCGCCGCGCTGTCCGGCCCGTTCGCGTTGCTGCGGACGGGAGGCCCGACCCACCTCGCCGAATCCGCCGACGCCGTCCTGCGGTCGCGCCCGGCACGGTTCCTCGGCAACGCGATCGTCTCGCCGCTGGTCGCCCTCGCGCTGTTCTGCGTGATGCTCACCCCGCTGGCGGCCGTGCTCCGGCAGTCCCTGGTCAGCAGTGTGGGGATCACCGTCCTGGTGCCCGTCCTCGGCTTCGGCCTGCTCGCGCCGCTGTCCGAGGTCGGGGTGCTCCGCTCCTCTGCCTTCGCCACCGCCGAGTTCCTGCTGGCGTTCGTGGAGCTCGTGCTCGACGCGGTGCCGGCGGTCGTGATGCGCGTCAGCGACCACGTGCTGGACGGAGCCGGGAGGGTGGCCTTGCACGTGCCGTGGGCGCCGTCGCCGCTGCGCGACCAGCACCTGGCGGGCGACCTGCTGTGGTTCATCGCGGAGGTGGCGGACGTCCCCGTGCTCATCGCCCTCTTCATCCGGTGGCAGCGCTCCGACCGCCGCGAGGCCCGCGAGGTCGATGACCTGACGGACGAGCAGATGGACGCGCTGACGCGGGAGCACCTGCAGCGTCGGCCCTGAGGGCGGGGCGCGCTGCGCCGCGGCGGGCCGGAGGTTCGGCGAGGGCGAGCGGGCGCGCGCGCCGCGGGCGGGCGCGCCGCGGGCCGGAGGTCCGGCCGGTCGGCGCGAGCGGGCGGAACACCAGGGTCTGCGCACTTCGAGCCGCGCAGATCTGCCCGATCGATCTGCACCGGGCGTCCGCTGCGCGCGAGCGGGCGGAATCGCCCCGCCTGACGGCCACGCGGAGCGCAGATCCGCCCGCTCGCCGATGCGCGCCAGCTCGGCGGCTGCCCCCACCGGCGAGCGGGCGGAACACCAGGGCACTGCCCGGTCTGGAGTCGCGCTTCCGCCCGCTCACCGACACACGCCCGTCCCGCCGCTGCCCCGACCCGCGAGCGGGCGGAACACCAGGACGCTGCCCGGCGTGGAGGCGCGCTTCCGCCCACTCACCGACACACGGCCTTCCCGCCAGCGCTGCCCCGACCGCCAAGCGGGCGGAAGCCCGGGTTCCGCGAGCACAGGCGGCGCGGAACCGCCCGCTCGACGTGGGGCGGGCCTCCCGAGCTGGTCAGAAAGTGCGCGTGACGGGGTGAGCGGGCGGAATCGCCTGAGGCGGGCGACCCGGGAGGCGCGTTCCCGCCCGCTCGCTGGCCTCCGCCCGCCTCGGCGACGGTCCACGGGCCGCGCACCCCCGCGGGTGGGCGGAATCCCCCGGTGCCGCAGACGCCAGCGGCGCACTTCCGCCCGCTCGGCAACCGCGCCGGCTGGCCCGACCCCAGGCACCCAGCCACCGGGGCACCGAGACGCCCGGGGACCAGGACCGGGACCGGACGCCAGACACCCCGACACGACGGAACCCCGGCCCCTCGAGGAGGGACCGGGGTTCCGGTGGTGCGGGACGCTCGGACTACGCCTCGACGTGCTTGCCCGGGTGCTGCCCGGCGGCGCGCTCGTCCGCGGCGGTCGCGGGTGCGGCGGCCGCGGCGTGGGCACCGACGTGGTCCCGCTCGCCGTCGGCCGGAGCCGCGTCGGCGGACCCGTCGGGCTGCGTGGCGACCGAACCGGTCTGCTTCCAGGCGACGGTCTGCTTCGGCTTCGCCAGGAACAGCGCGGCCACGATCGCGGCGATGAGCACGACGGCTGGCAGGACGAGGGACTGGCCCATGGCCCGCGAGAACGGCTCGAGCAGGAACCCGGGCAGCGACCCGGTCTGCTCGGCACCAGCGCCGGAACCGCCGGACTGCTGCGGGAACTCGGCGGTGATGCGGGCCTCCATCAGGGCGGCGATGCCGGCGGAACCGAGCACTGCACCGATCTGACGGGTGGTGTTGTAGACGCCCGAGCCGGCACCGGCCAGACGCGGCGGCAGGTTGCGCGTGGCGGAGACGGACAGCGGTCCCCACATGCAGGCGTTGGCGAGGCCGAGCAGGGCGCTCGGCAGGAGCACCCATCCCCAGTCGGCGTTGGCTGCGATCAGCGCACCGAACCAGAACAGGCCACCGGAGAAGCAGGCGAGGCCGAAGGAGGCCACCCAGCGCGGGTTCCAGACGTTGAGCTTCTTGCCGACGAACGGCGCGAGGCCGGCCGAGATGACCGCCTGCGGCACGAGCAGCAGTGCGGCCTGGGTCGGCGAGAAGCGCAGGACGTCCTGCGCCCAGAGCATGATCGGCAGCGCGAAGGACGAGATGGCGACGCCGACCGCGGTGATCGCGATGTTCGCCAGGGTGAAGTTGCGGTCCTTGAACAGGCCGAGGGGCAGCAGCGGCTCACCCTTCTGCACGCCCTGCCAGACGACGAACGCGACGAGCACGACGATGCCGGCGATGATCAGCGACCAGACCGAGATCGGGCCGGTGATGGTGCCCCAGTCGTAGGTCTCGCCCTCCTGGATGCCGAAGACGAGCAGGAACAGACCGACGGCGGAGAGCACGATGCCGAGGTAGTCGAAGCGGTGACCGTGGCGTTCGAAGGACGGGACGAACTTCTGCGCGAGGACGAACGCGACGACGCCGACGGGGACGTTGACGAAGAAGATCCACTCCCAGCCGAAGCCGTCGACGAGCAGGCCGCCGACGATCGGGCCGACGAGGGAAGCCACACCGGCGACCGCACCCCAGAGGCCCATGGCCGCGCCGCGGTTCTGCGGCGGGAAGATCCGCGTGATGACGGACATCGTCTGGGGGGTCATCATCGCGGCGCCGAGGCCCTGCACGACGCGGGCGAGGATCAGCATCTCGATCGACCCGGCGAGACCACACCAGAGGCTGGCGAGGGTGAAGACGACGAGCCCGACCTGGTAGAGCACCTTCGGGCCGAAGCGGTCACCGAGACGACCGGTGATGAGCAGGGGCACCGCGTACGCCAGCAGGTAGGCGCTGGTCACCCAGATGACGGCGTTGATGTCGGCGTCGAGCGCCTTCGCGATGGTCGGCGTCGCGACCGAGACGATCGTCGAGTCGACGAGGATCATGAAGAAGCCGACGACGAGTGCCCAGAGCGCTGGCCACGGCTTCTTGCCGTGCTCCAGGTCGGCGGCGGTTGATGCGGATGTCATCGAGTGGTGTCCTTGCTGTTGCTGTTCATCGTGTTGTCTGCGGGGGCGTGTGGTCCGGGACCCGGACCGCCCCAGGGGACGTCGCCACGCTCGATGCGTGCGACGGTGGCGTGCAACCACTCGATCTGCGCGGCGAGCATGGCACGGACGTACGACACGTCCAGCCAGTACCGCTCGGGCAGGTCCTTGGCCAGGACGACGTCGAGGATCTCGTCCGTCTCGGCCTGCTTGCGCTCGAGGGCGGAGGCACGTGCGGACAGGGCGGAGACCGCCTCGTCGCGCGCGATGTTCTCGATCTCGGCGACGGCCAGGTGGAAGACCGGGTACTCGTCCGCGGGCTCGGTGAGCAGGTGGAGCAGACCGTCGTGGAGGACCGTCCTGCCCTGGTCCGTGATGGCGTACGTCGTGCGCTCGGGCCGGTTCCCCTCGCGCTCGGTGCCCACTGCCTGGGCGTGCCCGAGCTCGACGAGTCGTCCGACCTGGTGGTAGAGCGTGCCGGGCCGGACCTTGACGTTCCGGGCGTCCCGTCGGTGCACCATCGTCTGGAACATCTCGTAGGGGTGGGTGGGCCCCTCGTTCAGGAGCCCGAGTGCCGCGTAGGCGAGAGGCGTCAGTTCCGACACCGTGCCTCCCGGGGGTGTGTGGACGAGCGAGTGGACCGAACGATCGAAGCCGAATGTTCGACTTGGAATAGTACGTTGTGGAACAGTTCTCCACAAGCGCCCGACGCGCCGTGCGCTGGACCTAGACTGGACACGTCCCCACCCGACCCCTGTGCTGGAGTGAACACGTGCCAACGATCGTCGTCGAGGTCATGCCGAAGGCCGAGATCCTCGACCCCCAGGGCAAGGCCGTGGGCAACGCCCTGGCCCGCCTCGGCAAGAACGACCTGACCAACGTCCGCATCGGCAAGCGATTCGAGGTGTCCGTCGACGGTCCCGTCGACGACGCCACGCTCGCCGAAGTCCGCGAGATCGCGGTCGACGTCTTCTCGAACGCCGTCATCGAGGACGTCGTCTCCGTGAGCGTCGTCGAGTGACGATGCGCATCGGGGTCATCACCTTCCCCGGGTCGCTCGACGACCGCGACGCCCAGCGCGCCGTGCGTCTCGCCGGGGCGGAGCCGGTCGCGCTCTGGCACGGTGACCACGACCTCCAGGGTGTCGACGCGATCGTCCTGCCGGGCGGGTTCTCGTACGGGGACTACCTCCGTGCCGGTGCCATCGCCGCCAAGGCACCGATCATGGCCGAGGTCATCGACGTCGCCGGCAAGGGCATGCCCGTGCTCGGCATCTGCAACGGCTTCCAGATGCTCGCCGAGGCCCGTCTGGTCCCCGGCGCGCACACGCGGAACGCCCACCAGCAGTTCATCCGCCGCGACCAGGTGCTCCGCGTCGAGAACGCCGACACCGCCTGGACCTCGGGCTTCGACGCGCAGCAGGAGATCACCATCCCGCTGAAGAACGCCGACGGCCGGTTCGTCGCCGATGCGGACGAGATCAAGCGCATCGAGGACAACGGTCAGGTCGTCTTCCGCTACGTCGGCGTCAACCCGAACGGGTCGATCGACGACATCGCCGGTGTCTCGAACGAGCGCGGCAACGTCGTCGGCCTGATGCCGCACCCCGAGCACGCGACGGAACCCGGGTTCGGCCCGGACACCCGCGCGGCCATGGCCTCCGGTACGGACGGCCTCACCTTCTTCACCTCCGTGATCGAGCGCGCGCTCGTCAAGTGACCGCGACTCCAGCGCCCGCGACTCCAGTGACAGGGAACGACAACACCGTGACCACGCCCGTCCGCCCGAAGCCCGACACCGTCCAGGACGCCGCCGAGACGCCCGACAAGGAACAGCCCTACGCGGCACTCGGGCTGAAGGCCGACGAGTACGCGAAGATCCGCGAGATCCTCGGTCGCCGCCCCACCTCGGGTGAGCTCGCCATGTACTCGGTCATGTGGTCCGAGCACTGCTCCTACAAGTCGAGCAAGAACTACCTCCGGCAGTTCGGCAAGAAGGTCACGCCGGAGATGACCAAGAACCTGATGGTCGGCATGGGCGAGAACGCCGGCGTCGTCGACGTCGGCGACGGCTGGGCGGTGACCTTCAAGGTCGAGTCGCACAACCACCCGTCCTACGTCGAGCCGTACCAGGGCGCGGCCACCGGTGTCGGCGGCATCGTCCGCGACATCATCTCGATGGGTGCCCGTCCGGTCGCGGTGATGGACCAGCTCCGCTTCGGCGCGATCGACCACGAGGACACCGCACGCGTCGTGCACGGCGTGGTCGGCGGCATCTCGTTCTACGGCAACTGCCTGGGCCTGCCGAACATCGGCGGCGAGACCTACTTCGACCCGGTGTACCAGGGCAACCCGCTGGTGAACGCCCTGGCGGTCGGCGTCCTGCGTCACGAGGACCTGCACCTGGCGAACGCCTCCGGTGCGGGCAACAAGGTCGTGCTCTTCGGTGCCCGCACGGGTGGCGACGGCATCGGCGGTGCCTCGATCCTGGCGTCCGACACCTTCACCGAGGGCGGCCCGACCAAGCGTCCTGCTGTCCAGGTGGGCGACCCCTTCGCCGAGAAGGTCCTCATCGAGTGCTGCCTCGAGCTGTTCCAGAAGGAGCTCGTCGAGGGCATCCAGGACCTCGGCGCTGCGGGCATCTCCTGCGCGACGAGCGAGCTCGCGAGCAACGGCGACGGCGGGATGCACATCTCCCTCGACGACGTCCTGCTCCGCGACCCGTCGCTCACGGCAGAGGAGATCCTCATGTCGGAGAGCCAGGAGCGCATGATGGCGGTCGTCCGGCCCGACAAGCTCGACGCCTTCCTCGAGGTCGTCGGCAAGTGGGAGGTCGAGACCAGCGTCCTCGGCGAGGTCACCGGCACCGGTCGTCTCGTCATCGACTGGCAGGGCCAGGAGATCGTCAACGTCGACCCGCGCACCGTCGCCGTCGACGGACCCGTCTACGACCGCCCGGTCGCCTACCCGACCTGGATCGATGCGCTGCAGGCCGACGGCGCCGAGTCGCTCGACCGTCCGGAGACCGGCCCGGCCCTCAAGGCGCAGTTCCTGCAGCTGCTCGGGTCGCCGAACCTCTCCGACAAGCGCTGGGTCACGAACCAGTACGACACGTACGTCCTCGGCAACACCGCGCTGTCCTTCCCCGACGACGGCGGCATGATCCGCGTCGACGAGGAGACCGGCCTCGGCGTCGCGATCGCCACGGACGCCAACGGCCGCTACTGCCAGCTCGACCCGAAGCAGGGCGCCCGACTGGCCCTGGCCGAGGCGTACCGGAACGTCGCCGTCACCGGTGCCGTCCCCGCGGCGGTCACCGACTGCCTGAACTTCGGCTCGCCGGAGAACCCCGAGGTCATGTGGCAGTTCTCCGAGGCCGTCGAAGGCCTGGCGGACGGTTGCATGGAACTCGGCATCCCGGTCACCGGCGGCAACGTGTCGTTCTACAACCAGACCGGTGACACCCCGATCCACCCGACGCCCGTCGTCGGTGTCCTCGGGGTGATCGACGACGTCGCCAAGCGCATCCCCTCGGGCTGGCAGGACGACGGCCACAACATCTACCTGCTCGGCACCACCAGCCTCGAGCTCGACGGTTCGGCCTGGGCCGGCACCGTGCACGACCACCTCGGTGGACGTCCGCCGATGGTGGACCTCGGGCGCGAGAAGGCGCTGGCGGAGCTCATCGCCGCCGCGGCCGACGAGCAGCTGCTGACCAGCGCGCACGACCTGGCGGACGGCGGCCTCGGCCAGACCCTCGCCGAGTCGGTGCTCCGCTTCGGGCTCGGCGCCCGCGTCGTGCTCGACGAACTCGAGTCCCGCGACGGCGTCGACACCGCGACCGCGCTGTTCTCCGAGTCGACGGGCCGCGTCATCGTGACCGTCCGGCGCGAGGACGACGTGCGATTCCAGGGCCTCTGCACGGGTCGGGGCTACCCGGTGCTGCGCATCGGTGTGACCGACGCCACGTCGGGCTCGCTCGAGGTCCAGGGTGCGTTCGAGGCGACGATCGACGAGCTCCGCGGTGCACACGGCGCGACCCTGCCGTCGTACTTCGGCGACGTCATCAAGGAGAACGTCACCGAGGGCTACGTCGGTCGCGGGCCGCTCGACGACCACGGCTCCTTCTCTCCGCGCACGGACTCCTGACCCCGGTGCCGATCGTCACGCTGCCCCTGCCGGAACTGGTCGACGGCTTCGGCCCGGTGCCGGACGGCATCGAGCTCGACGTCTGGGACGTCGAGGGTCCGTACGCCCGGGCTGACCAGGTCGCCATCGCGTTCCTGCCGTTCTACTTCGGTGGACGGCACCGGTGGCAGTTCGTGCACGACCTGCCGAACCTCGAGCTGCTGCAGCTGCCGAGTGCCGGGTACGAGTGGGCGACCCCGCACGTTCCCGGTCATGCCCGGCTGGCGAACGGCCGCGGTATCCACGACGACGAGACCGCCGAGTTGGCCGTCGGGTTGGCGCTGACCTCGCTGCGTGAGATCGCCGCGTTCCAGTTCGACCGCGCCGAACAGCGGTGGGACGCCCGCGAGACCCGATCGTTGGCCGACCGCCGGGTGACCGTCGTCGGCTACGGCGCGATCGGCTCGGCCATCGCGACGCGCTTCGAGGCGTTCCGCACCCACGTCACCGTCGTCGCCCGGACCGCTCGTGAGCAGGACGGTCGGCAGGTGCATGCGTTCGGCGAGCTGCCGGAACTCGCCCGCACGACGGACGTCCTCGTGCTCATCGCGCCACTCACCGACGAGACCGAGGGACTCGTGGACGCGGACCTCCTCGCCGCACTGCCCGACGGCGCGCTCGTGGTGAACGTCGCGCGCGGCAAGGTCGTCGACACGGATGCTCTGGTGGCGGAACTCCGCTCGGGCCGGATCTCGGCGGCGCTCGACGTCACCGATCCGGAACCCCTGCCCGCCGACCACGCGCTCTGGACGACACCGAACACCGTGCTGACGCCGCACGTCGGCGGCAACACGGATCTGAGCATCCCGCGGTCGCTCGACCTGATCCGGCGTCAGGTCGCAGCACTGGCAGAGGGCCGGGCCTTCGAGAACGTCATCGACCTGCCGGTCGAACAGGCCTGACCTGGCGGTCGGGCAGACCTGCCGGTCGAGCAGGCCTGACCACGCAGACCGGCTACCCCAGCGGGATGATGCAGGCCGGGCTGCCGACCGCGATCTGCCCGACCGCCTCCCCCGGCACGCCGTCGTCCCCGACCGGCAGCACCGCCACGGCGTCCGACATCTGGTTCGCGACGAGCAGGTAGCCGGGCACCCGGGCGAAGTGGCGCGGCCACACCCCGCCGGCCGAGGCCGCCCCGACCACGTGGAGCCCGTCGTCCGCGGTGTCGAGCACCACGATCTGGTCGCGGCCACGGACGGCGACCGTGACCAGGCCGCGCTCGTCGACCTCGATGTGGCTGAGGAGCGAGGGCACATCGGGGCCGTTCAGGACGGAGGTGGCGCAGACCTCCCGGAACGACCCGGACTCGTCGCGACGGAGGCGGTACACCCGTCCGTCGAGTTCGCCCGCGACGATCAGGTCCCGGTCGACCCAGGCCATGTGCCGCGGTCCGGCGCCCGGGGTGACGTGGTGCACACGCAGCGGTTCTATCGAGACCGAGCCGGCGTCGGCGCTGATCCGGAACTCGTGCAGGGCGTCCCCACCGAGGTCGGCGACCAGCACGGTGCCGTCCGGTGTGGCGATCGACTGGTGGGCGTGCGGGCCTTCCTGTCGGTCTTCGTCGGGGCCGGTGGCGTCGGGCAGGACCTCGGTCGCGAGGGCAGCGTCGGGCAGCACGGCGGACACACCGGCGCCCTGCCCCGCGACGCCGTGCACCGCAGCAGTCGCGCCGGCCTCAACGCCAGCCCCAGCGCCTGGCCCAGCGCCCTGCACCCCACCCGCAGCCGCACCCGCAGACGACGCCGCGTACGCCTCCGCAGCCTGCAGCGACACCGCGGTCACCGTCCCGGAGACGTAGTTCGTGACGACGAGCGCCCCCGAGGGGTCGACCCGCACGTGGCAGGGTGCGTCCCCACCGGCGGGGGCGTCCCACAGGTGCTCGAGCGCGGACCCGGACCGGCGGAACGCGTGGACCCCGCCGTCGATCGTCTCGGAGACGGCGTAGACCCGGTCCCCGTCGACCGCCAGGAACGACGGGTCGTCGAGCACCGCGACGGTCGACACCACGTCACCGTCGAGGATCGAGATGCCGGTCGCGTTGCCACCCCCGGTCGGCGTGTACGAGCCGATCAGCAGGTGCAGCGGCGGCAGGGTCACAGTTCACCGACGGCGATGCGCTCGTGGTGGTGGATGACCTCCGCGACGATGAAGTTGAGGAACTTCTCGGCGAACGCGGGGTCGAGGTGCGACTCTTCCGCCAGGGCGCGGAGCCGGGCGACCTGGGTCTGCTCGCGCGAGGGATCCGCAGCCGGCATGCCCGCTGCGGCCTTGAGGTACCCGACCCGCTGCGTGTACTTGAACCGTTCGGCGAGCATGTGGATCACGGCAGCGTCGATGTTGTCGATGCTCTGCCGGATGCCCTGCAGCTCGGCCACGGCGTCGTCATCGGTCGTCCCTCGGGCCTCGTTCATGGTCAGAGCCTACTGATCGAGGGGGTCGCGGACGAGATGTGACCGCACGATCGTCCCGATGCTGGGAGGATGGTCATCATGACGGTTCTGCTGGCGATCTCCGGTGTCTTCGCGGTCCTGGCGGGCCTGGTGCACGCGTACATCTTCTTCCTCGAGTCGGTGGCGTGGACGAGCCCCCGGGTTCGACGCATCTTCAACATCTCGAGTGAGGCCGAGGCGCAGGCGACCCGCTCGCTCGCCTTCAACCAGGGCTTCTACAACCTGTTCCTGGCCATCGGCGCGATCCTCGGCGTCGTGATGGTGCTCGCCGGCAACGGTGCGACCGGCTGGACGCTCGTCGTCTTCTCGTGCGCGAGCATGCTCGGTGCCGCCGTCGTCCTCGTCGGCACCGGCCGCAAGTACCTGCGGTCCGCGTCGATGCAGGGCGCCTTCCCGCTGCTCGCGCTCCTGTTCGCGTTCGTGGGCTCGCTCGCCGGGTCCTGAGCCGCGCCTCCCGTCCGGCACGCGACGCGCCCGGCCTGG
>NZ_JASDDD010000047.1:0-28024 GCF_030407555.1 Curtobacterium sp. APC 4022 | reverse complement strand
CGCCGGCGCTGCCGGGGCCGGGGCCCGGGCGGGTGCCGCCGGTGCCGGCGGCCCCCGCGCCGGCACGTGGGCCGGACGGGCGGGGGTGACGACGTTGCCGACGGCCCGTCCGACGCCCTCGACCGTCCCGCCGATGCCCGACACGACACCGCCCAGCAGGCCGTCCGAGCGCTGCGACGAGGTCGTCTGCGCGCTGCTCGAGGGAGTTCCACCCAGGTTGAGCACCCCGGCCGAGGCGGGCCGAGCACCGAAGAAGAGCGACAGCAGCACGAGTGCCAGCGCGATGCCGGAGGCCATGAGGGCCCAACGGATCACCGCGTTGAGGGGTGCACGCATCGATGCGTCCATGCGCTCACCTCCTGATCTCGGCTGCGCACGTAGAGTGGTTGACCGGCACGGTACGCCTGCACAGGTGCCGTGCGGAACCCATTCCCAAGAAAAAGTCAGGAACCGTCGTGCCCTCGACCTTCAGCGCCCCGACCCGCAACCTCGACGTCGTCACCCTGCACGAGATCCTCCGCCTGCGGCAGGACGTGTTCGTGGTGGAACAGGCCTGCGCCTACGACGACATCGACGGCCGCGACCTCGAGCCGGGCACGGTGCAGTTCTGGGCGGGCAGTGGGTCCGTCGACGCCACCCTGCGTCTGCTCCGCGAGCCCGACGGCACCGAGCGGATCGGCCGTGTCGCGACGGCGGCGCACGCCCGCGGCAAGGGCCTCGGCGCCGCGCTGATGCAGGCGGCCATCGCCGAGAGCCGCTCGGAGCGGATCAGCATCAACGCGCAGGCGCACCTCGGCGAGTGGTACGCGCAGTTCGGCTTCGTGCGCTCGGGCGAGGACTTCCTCGAGGACGCGATCCCGCACACCCCGATGGTCCGCCCGCGCTGACGGCCCAGGCCCGCCGGCCTCAGGCCTGCCAGCGGCGAAGTTCGCCGTAGGACCGGGCCTGGTGCTCCCGGTCCGCGACCAGCCGTTCGAACACGATCGACGTCTGCGTCGTCGCGACGGACGGGTCCCCGCTCAGCTCGTCGGCGACGAAGTCCCGCAGTTGCTCGGTCGACGTGCAGGCGATGTGCACGAGGAAGTCCTTGTCGCCGGCCAGGAACGACACGTCGAGCACCACCGGCACCCGGAGCAGGCGTTTCGCGAACTCCCGCAGCTCGTGCCGGGCGGCGGCGTGCACCCGGACGGAGACCATCGCCTCGATCGAGAACCCGAGTCGGGCGATGTCGACCTCGGCCCGGTACCCGGTGATGATGCCGGCGTCCTCGAGTGCCCGGACCCGCACCAGGCAGGTCGACGGTGCGATGCCCACGGCGGCGGCGAGCCGGTTGTTCGGGATCCGGGCATCGGAGGCCAGGACCCAGAGGATCCGTTCGTCGACCTCGTCGAGGCGCGGCGGTGTGGCGTCGGGGCGGCGGACGATGCGGTCGGACACGGCACCACCGTAACGCCGGTCACATCGCCAGGGTCATCCCGACCACGGCGACGGTCATCGCGAACACCTCGCCGCTGCGCACGGCGCGACGGTCCTCCCGGGCCCACTCGTACCGGAGCAACCACCCGCTGAAGGCGCAGTAGCCGATCACGCCGGCGCCGAGCACCGCGGTGAGGACCAGGGCGTGGGCGTGCACGCCACCTCCGCCGAGTTCGGACGCGTGCCCCATCAGCAGCATCCCCGCCATCACGACGGCGGAGAGTGCCCGGTGTACGTCCATCGGCTCGGCACGACGACCGTCCCGCCGACGTCGGCGCACCACGGGCATCGGCGCGAGGAAGAGCAGCAGTGCCGCGGCGAGGATCGTCCATGACGGGCCGGCCTGGACGACGGGCATGAGCATCGCGACGAGCATCACGGCCGCGGGGACGATCACGCCCGGACGCGGGCGGTACCGGTCGCCGACGATGCAGCACACCGAGGCGAACTGCGGCACGACGAGCATGGCGTCGGCGACGGTCCCGTGCACGGGTGGGGTCAGCCCTCGGTGCGGGCGGCGCGCTCCTGCTTCACGCGCACGTTCTCGGTGCGGACCGCGGCCTGGGTCGAACGCTCCTGCACCAGCCACGCGGGCATGTCCTGCAGGAGCTGCTTGATCTGCTCGGTGGTGAGGACGTCGTCCACACCGGCGCGGGCGAGTCCGGAGATCGACACCCCGAGGCGCGCGGCGACGACCGGGCGGGGGTGCGGACCGTCACGACGGAGGTCCTGCAGCCACGTCGGCGGTTCGCTCTGCAGTTCGTCGAACGTCGTGCGAGCGATCGGGCCCGCACGGAACGACTCGGGTGTCGCCGAGAGGAGGATGCCGAGCTTCTTGGCAGCGGTCTCGGGCTTCATGGTCTGTTCCTGGGCCATGGTGACCAGAGTACGGCCCCTATGCTCGGGTGCATGACCGCGCTCTCCATCGCCTTCGTACCCGGGGTCTCCCCCGCCAAGTGGGTACGGGTCTGGCGTCAGCGCCGACCGGACGTCGACCTCGTCCTCATGCCGGTCACCGCGGACGGGGTCCTCGACGCGATCGAGGGCGACGCCGACATGGTCTTCGCCCGGATGCCGGTCCCCGAGCGGGCCGAGGGCGACCAGCCGCACGCGATCCCGCTGTGGACCGAGACGGCCGTCGTCGCCGCCCCGAAGGACTCGCCCCTCGCCGACCTCGACGAGGTCACCGAGGCGGACCTCGCCGGCGTCACCGTCCTCGACGCCGGGCCCGTCCCGGCGGACGTCGGGGCAGCGCTCGACCTGGTCGAGGCCAACGTCGGCGTCGTCGTCCTCCCCCAGTCGCTCTTCCGTGCCGAGAGCCGGAAGTCCCTGGTCTCCCGGCCGCTCGCCGGCTCCCCCGGCACCCGCGTCGCGCTCGTCTGGCGCGACGAGGACGCCTCGGAGCTCACCGAGGAGTTCATCGGCGTCGTCCGCGGGCGGACCGCGAACAGCTCGCGGCAGCAGGACCAGCCGGGAGGCTCGGATCCCGACGAGCAGGACAGCGCACGTCCGAAGGCGGCCGGCAAGGCCTCCGGCAAGGCGCCCGGCGGCAAGGCCACGGCGGCGAACGCGAAGACCGTCGCCAAGCGGAGCGCCACGAAGGGCACCGGCGCGAAGAGCGGCGGCGGCAAGAACTCCACCGGTCGCGGCCGCACCCCGCGCGGCATGTCCGGCAAGCCGAAGCGTGGCTCGAAAGGCAACCGCTGACGATGGACTCCGCAGTGCCAGGCACGACCCCGACTCCGGCTCCGGCGCCGAGCGACGTGCGTCTCGTGCCGATGCCCGGCGAGCGGATGCCGGGCTGGTTGGACCGTTCGATGGCGGACTACGTGGCCTCGCGCATCCGGTCAGGTGAGAGCCCCGAGGCCGCCGAGACGAACATGCGGCAGTCCCTCGACAAGTGGTTCCCGGGCGGGTCGCCCGCAGCGGGTCACCACGTGTGGGAGCTGACGCTCGCGGACGACACCGTGGTGGGGCAGCTCTGGGTCGGCCCGCTCACGGCGGGCAGCACCGAGTGGTGGGTCTTCGAGGTCGAGGTCGACGCCGCACACCGACGGCAGGGCCACGCGCGGCGGGGGCTCGAACTCGCCCACGTCGTCGCTCGGGACGCTGGCGCGACGAGCATCGGGCTCAACGTCTTCGGCTACAACACCGGCGCGCGCCACCTGTACGAGGAGCTCGGGTACGAGGTCGCCGCGGTGCAGATGCGGCTCCCGCTCACCTGAGCGTCAGCCGGACCTCAGTCCGGCCAGATGCCCGAGGTCGCCCGTCGGTGGCTGCCGAGCAGGTGCGTGTCGACGATCCCCAGTGCCTCCATCAGGGCGTGCATCGTGGTCGGCCCGACGAAGGCGAAGCCGCGCTTCCGCAGCGCCTTCGACAGCGCGGTCGACTCCGGGCTGGTGGTCGGGACCTCCGCGGCCGTCCGGGGCCTGGGCGTGTCGTCCGGCCGGAACGACCACACGAAGTCGGCCAGTCCCCCGTCTGCCCGGAGTGCGACGGTGGCGTTCGCGTTGGTGATCGTCGCGGCGATCTTCGCGCGGTTCCGGACGATGCCGGCGTCGCCGAGCAGCCGGGCGACGTCGTCGTCGTCGAACGCGGCGACGGTGTCCGGGTCGAAGTCGGCGAACGCTGCCCGGAACGCCGGCCGTTTCGCCAGGATCGTGCGCCAGGACAGCCCGGACTGGAACGCCTCGAGCGAGAGCCGCTCGAACACGCCCCGCTCGTCACGGACCGGCATCCCCCACTCGGTGTCGTAGTAGGCACGCAGCATCGGGTCGGTCGACGCCCAGAGCGGTCGGGCGAGGCCGTCGGCGCCGGTCACGAGGTCGTCGGTCATCCCCCGATCTTCCCGCAAGACGAGAGGTCAGTCGGCGGGCGGGCCGTCCTCCTGCGCGGCGGGGTCCATCCAGACGTACTCCCAGCGGTGGCCGTCGGGGTCGTTGAAGCTCCGCTGGAACATGAAGCCGAGGTCCATCTCCGGCCGGTCCTCGGTGCCGCCGGCTACGAGTGCCGCGTCGACGATCCGGTGCACCTCGTCCTTGGTCTCGGCGCTGAGGGAGTTGATGACCTCGATCGTGTCCGGCGCGGCGATCGCCTTGTCGGTGAACTCCGAGAACTTCGCGTGCGTCAGGAGCATCACGTACACCGTGTCGCTGACGACGATGCTCGAGGCGGTGTCGTCGCTGAACACCGGGTTGAGCGGGTAGCCGAGCGCCTGGTAGAACGCGGTCGCCCGCGCCAGGTCGGACACCGGCAGGTTGATGAACACCATGGTCGACATGTGGGGTCCCTTCCGTCGTGACCAACCTGGACCCCGGACCGCGCCCACGCAACCGTTCCGTGGTGGAACCGACGGCAGGTCGGCACGGACAGCCGCCGAGCCGGGACGACACCCCGTGCCGACCGCCGTCTCCGCCCACCCACCCGCTCGGTAGGCTCGCCGCATGCGCATCCTCGTCCTCAACGGCCCGAACCTGGACATCCTCGGCCGACGGGACCCGGCGCAGTACGGCACCGTGACGCTCGCCGACCTCGAGGGCATCGTGCGCGCCGAGGCCGCCGAGCACGGACACGAGGTCGACTTCCGGCAGACCAACCGCGAGGGCGAGCTCGTCGACTGGCTGCACGAGGCGCTCGACGACCACGACGCCGTCGTCATCAACCCGGCCGCCTACGCGCACACCTCGGTCGCACTGCACGACGCGGTCGAGGCACTGAGCGTGCCCGTGGTCGAGGTGCACCTGTCGAACACGTGGAAGCGCGAGCCGTTCCGCCACGTCGACCACGTCGCCACGGCCGCGACCGCGGTCATCGCGGGCGCCGGGGCGGACGGGTACCGCCTGGCGGTCGCGCACGTCGCCGCACTCCTGCGCGGCTGACCCATCTGCGCGGCTGACGGTCCTGCGCGGCTGACGGGCTCGGACCGCCGCCGGCCGGGAGGCCCGTCAGAACTCCGCCGGCCGCCGCACCTCGTCGACGCCCGCCGCCACGAACCCGCCGCGGATGATCGGCATCGCCCGACGGACGGCCTGGTCGATCCGCAGCTCGAGGTCGACGCTCGCGATGTCGTAGCCACCGACGCGCTTGTCGAAGTCCCGCTCGTTGCCGAACACCGCCAGCGGCAGCGTCGTCGACTGGAAGAACCCGAACAGCGGCCGCATCTGGTGCTCGACGAGCAGCGCGTGCCGGTCGCTGCCCCCGGTCGCCGTGAGCAGCACCGGGGTGTCGACCAGGTCGTACTGCCCGATCCAGTCGAAGAAGAGCTTGAACGCCCCGGAGTACGCGGCACGGAAGGCCGGACTGCCGACGACCAGGACGTCCGCGGCCTCGACGGCCTCGAGCGCTGCCCGCGTGGCGTCCGACATGTGCTCGCGGTCGACGGCGGCGCCGAGGTCCGCCAGCAGCGGGCCGATCTCGACGATGACGGTCTCGGCGTCCGGCAGCTCGGCGGCGAGCCGGTCGACGGTCGCGGCGACGAGGGTCGAGGTGCGGGACGGGTCGGACGGGCTGCCGCTGACCCCGACGACGAGGGAACTGCTCATGCGGTCGATGCTCACACGCCCCGCACGCGCCGGTCGCCGATGTGACGACATGTGTCACCCGGCACCGCGCGGACTCCCGGGCGCGCGGGCGTACCGTCCGGCAGATGCAGACCTTCCTGCCGTTCGCGGACTTCCGCGCCTCTGCCGAGGTGCTCGACGACAAGCGCCTCGGCAAGCAGCGGGTCGAGACCCTGCAGGTGATGCGCGCGCTGACCCTGCCCGACTACGGCTGGCAGCACCATCCGGTCACCGCGATGTGGCGGGGGTTCCGGCCGGCCCTGATGGCGTACCAGGACGCCACCTGCCGGGTGTGGCTCGAGCGCGGGCACGCCGACACCTGTCTCGAGAAGACCCTGGCGGACCTGGCACTCGTGCCGGAGGACCTGGCGGCGTACGAGCGAGGTGACTTCGAGGTGCCCTCGTGGAACACCGACGAGCGCGTGCACCTGTCGCACCGCTCGAAGCTCGTGCAGAAGGCCCCGGAGCACTACCGACCGCTCTTCCCCGACGTGCCGGACGACCTCGACTACCTGTGGCCCGGCACGGTGGAGCACCGCACGACCGCCTGAGTGGGACCGGGTCCGCCGCACCCCGGGGGGAACGGGACACATCGTTCAGGGGTCGATGGTCCCGGAGGCCGCGGCGGGCCCGGTCGTTCCGGGACGACCCGGCAGGGGCCGGTGTCCCGGCCGGACGCGCATCAGGGGATGCGTCCGGTCCAGCGCACCGCCGGGAGGGACGGTGCAGGTCGAGAGGTCAGTTCCGGTCGCGGTCTCCCCGGTACCGGTCGGACTCGGTCGGCGCCGCCATCGCGTGGCCGGCGCGCGCGAGCCGTGCGGGCAGGAGTGCGCTGGCGAGGGTCGCGAGGACGCCGACGACGGCGACCACCGCGAGCGGACCGGCGTCGAGGCCGTGCGCGGAACCGACGGCGAGCGCCAGGACCGTCGCCGGTGCGGGCAGGAGCTGGACCGCACGGAAGCGGTCGTCCTGCGTCACCGGGGTGGTCGTCACGTTCGCCATGCCTCCACTCTGGTCGAGAGTGCTTGTCCGCAATAGAGGGGACACGTCCCCAGACCTGGAGTAGAACGTCTAGTACACCTCGTCAGGCGAGCGACCGGACGGCCGAGACGGCGGCGACCACGGCCTCCACGACGGCCGTCGCGTCCGCGGTCGTGAGCGTCGCGTCGAACGTCAGCCGGACTGCGGACCGGGCCAGGTCGTCCGGGAGGCCCAGCGCGGTCAGCACGTGCGAGGCCTCGGTGCTGCCCGCGGCGCAGGCGCTGCCGGAGGAGGACACGACGTCGCGTCGTTCCAGCTCGAGCAGCACCGTCTCGCCGTGCACGCCCGGGAAGCAGAAGGAGGCGTGCCCCGGCAGGCGGTGCTCGGCCGACCCGGTGAGTCGTGCGCCCGGCACCCGGTCGAGCACCCCGGCGACGACGAGGTCCCGCACCGTCGCAGCGTGGGCTGCGGCGGCCTCCCGCTCGGCGAGGACACTCCCCCAGGCGGCGGCGAGTCCGACCGCGCCGGCGACGTCCTCGGTGCCCGAGCGACGGCCGCGCTCCTGTCCCCCGCCGTGCACGAGCGGTTCGAGCTGGGCCCCGGCGCGGACGGCGAGCGCGCCGGTCCCCTTCGTGGCGCCGAGCTTGTGCCCGGAGATCGAGACCGCGTCGACTCCCAGGACGTCGAGGCCGACGGGCAGCCAGGGGGCGGACTGCACGGCGTCGGTGTGGAAGCGGGCCCCGACCTCGTGGGCGATCGCGACGAGCCCGGCGATGTCCTGCACCGTGCCGATCTCGTTGTCGGCGTGCGCGATCGAGACGAGGGTGGAGTCCGGTCGGAGTGCGGCGCGCAGGGTGTCCGGCGCGACGGTTCCGTCCGACTCGACCGGGAGCACCGTCACCTCGAAGCCGTGGAACCGTTCGAGGTACCGGCAGCTCTCGAGGACCGCCTCGTGTTCGATCGCGCTCGTGACGACGTGGCGGCCGCGGGGTGTGGCGAGGGCGATGCCCTTCACCGCGGTGTTCGCCCCCTCGGTCCCCCCGCTCGTGAAGACGACCTCGCCCGGGCGGCAGCCGAGCGCCCCGGCGACGACGGTCCTGGCGGCGGCGAGGCCCCGGGCGGCAGCGTCCCCGATGCCGTGGGTCGACGACGGGTTGCCGAAGGTGCCGGTCAGGTAGGGCCACATCGCCTCGAGGACCTCGCGGCGGACCGGCGTGGTGGCGGCACGGTCGAGGTAGAACACGCCGCGTGCCTCAGGCGGTGACGTCGACGTCGAGCCCGAGGTCGAGCGCCCGTGCCGAGTGGGTCAGGGCACCGACCGAGACGATGTCCACCCCGGTGGCGGCGATCGCGGCGACCGTGTCGAGGGACACCCCGCCCGAGGCCTCGACGAGCGCCCGGCCGGCCACGAGGGCGACGCCGTCCTGGAGCATCGGCACGGTGAAGTTGTCGAGCATGATCGTGTCGACGCCGGCGCTGACGACGGCTTCGATCTGGTCGATCCGGTCGACCTCCACCTCGAGGTGCACGGTGTGACCGAGCCGGGCCCGGGCAGCGCGGATCGCGTCGCCGATGCCGACCCCCTCGGCGAGCAGCACCGCCAGGTGGTTGTCCTTCGCCAGCACCGCGTCGGACAGCGACGTCCGGTGGTTGTGACCGCCGCCGCAGCGGACCGCGTGCCGCTCGAGTGCGCGGAGGCCGGGCGTGGTCTTCCGGGTGTCGACGATCCGGGCGCCGGTCCCGACCGTCGCGTCGACGTACCGCGCGGTCAGGGTGGCGATGCCGGACATCCGCTGCACCAGGTTGAGCGCGACCCGCTCGGCCCGGAGCACCGAGCGCGCCGATCCGCTGACGCTCGCGATGACGTCCCCGGCGGCGAAGGTCGCACCGTCGCGGCGGGCGAGGGCGACGACGAGGCCCGGGTCGACGGCGTGCATCACCGCGACGAAGACCTCACCACCGGCGAGCACGCCGGGTTCGCGGGCCGCCAGGATCGCGGTCGCGGTGGCCGAGGCGGGGATCAGGGTCTCGCTCGTGACATCGCCCCAGGGGGCGTCCTCCTCGAGCGCGGTGTCGATCACCCGGCGGAGCGCGTGCGGCGGGATCGTGCCCGGGTCGGGGACCGCCGCGGCCGGTGCAGCAGTGGTCCTGGTGGTCGTCGTGCTGGTGGTCGTCGTGCTGGTCATGCGAGTGCTCCCTGTCGGGCGGACGTGCGGCGGGGTGCGGCGGCGGACGGTGCCGCGGCGGACGGTGCGGGTGTCGCGGTGACCCAGGCGAGCGTCACGGGTGCGGCCGGGTCGGTGTCCGGGTGGTCGGTCCGGGCGTGGGCACCGCGGGACTCCGTGCGGGCCTCGGCAGCGCGGGCGGTGAGCCGGGCGAGGTCGAGCAGGGCGCGGTCCTCGGCGTCCCGCACGGTGGTCGGTGCCGGCGCGGACAGTCCGGCCAGGGCAGCGCGGGCCCCGGCGAGCCCGGCCGCGTCGCGGAGCAGGCCGACGTGGTCGGTCATGACGGACTGCAGCGCCTGCCGGACGGAGGTGGACGGACCGGGGTGGGTCGCGCCTCCCGTCCGGTCGCCGGCGGGTTCGACGACCGTCGGGACGAGCGCCGTGTCGCCGCGCAGGCGGAGCCGGCCCGGTCGCGGGCTGCCGAGCGCGTCGGCCGCGCGGACCGCGAAGACGAGCCCCTCGAGCAGCGAGTTCGACGCCAGTCGGTTGGCGCCGTGGACGCCGGTGCAGGCGGCCTCGCCGACCGCCAGGAGACCCGGGAGGCTCGTCCGGCCCTCCGTGTCCGTCGCGATCCCGCCCATCGCGTAGTGCGCGGCCGGGGTGACCGGGACGCCCTCGCGGGTCCAGTCGAAGCCGGCCGACCGGGTGGCGCGGGTGAGGCCGGGGAACCGGCCGACGAGGAAGTCGGGGTCGAGTCCGGTCGCGTCGAGGAGCACCGGTCGGCCGTCCTGCGCCCGGACGGCCGCGGCGATCCCCCGGGCGACGACGTCCCGCGGGGCGAGCTCGGCGTCGGGGTGGACGTCGGTCATGAAGCGGTGTCCGGCAGCGTCGCGGAGGACGGCTCCCTCGCCGCGGACGGCCTCGGAGACCAGGCCGCCGTCCGGCACCGCGAGTCGGGTCGGGTGGAACTGGACGAACTCCAGGTCGGCGAGCACGGCCCCGGCACGCCAGGCGGCGGCGGTGCCGTCACCGGTCGCGACCAGCGGGTTCGTCGTCTCGCGGTACAGGTGCCCGGCGCCGCCGGAGGCGATCAGCACGGCGTCCGCGCCGATCCGCCGGGGTTCGCCGAGCAGGTCGAGGACGTCGATCCCGACGACCTGGCCGTCGCGGACCACGAGGTCGGTGAGGCAGGTGCGTTCGAGGATCGTCACGTGTCGGCGGTGCAGGGCGGCCACGAGGGTCCGTTCGACGGCGGCACCGGTCGCGTCGCCGTCCGCGTGCAGGACGCGCCAGCGGGCGTGCGCGGCCTCACGTCCGCGCGCCAGGTCATCGCCGTAGCGGTCGAGGGTCGCCGGGTCGGTGCTGCGGTCGAACGGCACGCCGAGTGCGAGCAGGTCGCGGACCCGGGCTGGGCCGTCGGTGCAGAGGACGTCGACGGCGCGGGCGTCGGCACTGCCCGCCGCGGCGAGGTGGGTGTCGTGCTCGTGCAGGGCGGCGGAGTCGTCCGCGCCGAGCGCCACCGCGATGCCGCCCTGAGCCCATGCGGTGGCGCCGTCGGCGAGCGCGCTCTTCGTGACGAGGGTCACGTCGTGGCGCGCGCTGGCGCGGATGGCGGCGGTGAGGCCGGCGATGCCCGACCCGACGACGACGACGTGCACCGTCAGGCCCGGGTGGTGGTCGCGGGCGCGTCGGCGGCGGCCGGGCCGGTGGCGGCCGGGGCGGTCGCGGCGGGGCCCGGGTCGCGTTGACCTGCCAGCGGGCGGGGCTTGGCGGCGAGCATCCGCTCGAGGGCGACCTTCGCGTCGACCTGCACCGCGGCGGGCACCACGATCTCGTTGAGGACCTCGCCGCGGACGAGCGCCTCGAGCACCCACGCCAGGTAGCCGGGGTGGATCCGGTACATCGTCGAGCACGGGCAGACGACGGGGTCCAGGCAGGAGATCGTGTGCTGCGGGTACTCAGCGGCCAGGCGGTTCACCATGTTGATCTCGGTGCCGATCGCGAAGGTCGTCGGCTCGGTGGCGGCGGCGACGGTCTTCCGGATCAGGTCCGTGCTGCCCGCGACGTCGGCGGCGTCGACGACGTCCATCGGGCACTCCGGGTGCACGATCACCGTGACGTCGGGGTGCTCACGGCGGGCCTGCTCGATCTGGTCGACCGTGAAGCGGCGGTGCACCGAGCAGAAGCCGTGCCACAGGACGACCTGCGCCTCGAGCAGTTCGTCGGCCGTGTTGCCGCCGCCGGCCAGCCGCGGGTTCCACAGCGGCATCCGGTCGGTGCTGATGCCCATCGCCTTCGCGGTGTTCCGGCCCAGGTGTTGGTCGGGGAAGAAGAGCACGCGCTGCCCGCGCTCGAACGCCCACTCGAGCACCGTCGCCGCGTTCGAGGACGTGCAGACGATGCCGCCGTTCCGCCCGCAGAACGCCTTGAGGTCGGCGGCGGAGTTCATGTAGGTGACGGGGATGACCGGCACGCGGCCGTCGGCGTCGGGCTCGGTGCCGTAGAGCGCGGTGAGATCGGCCCAGGCCGCCTCGACGCTGTCGATGTCGGCCATGTCCGCCATCGAGCAGCCCGCGGCCAGGTTCGGCAGGATCACGCGCTGGTCGTCCCGCGCCAGGATGTCGGCCGTCTCCGCCATGAAGTGGACGCCGCAGAACACGATCGCTTCGGCGTCGGGCTTGGTCAGCGCCGCGTTGGCGAGCTGGAAGGAGTCGCCCAGGAAGTCCGCGTGCCGGACGACCTCGTCCCGCTGGTAGAAGTGCCCGAGGACGACCACGCGGTCCCCCAGGGTCGCCTTCGCCCGCTCGATGCGCTCGTGCAGTTCGTCGTCGGGGGCGTTCTTGTACTCGTCCGGGATCACGCCCTGCCGCGGGGCGGAGGTCGGGATGACGTCGGACATCGACGAACCGGGGCCGTAGCCGGGGACGCTGTCGAAGTCCCAGGTCGGCGCGGCGAGGTCGGGCGTGCAGGTGGCGCCGGCCGCCCGGCCGTTGGAGATCAGTTCGATGGTGGTCGCGATGGACACGGCGGTTCCCGTCTCAGCTCAGGGGATGGGTCAGGGCGTCGTCAGCGGGCCGTTGTCCGCGTACGACAGGTCGGGGTTCGAGCGGTACAGCCGAGCCGGTCGGTGCCGCCCGCCGCTCGTGGTCTCGTCGGTCGGCAGGACCGCGTCGCTCTGGGCGACCTGCCGACGGAAGTTGGCGGGGTCGAGCGTCTGCCCGAGCACCGCCTCGTACACGCCGCGGAGCTCGGCGAGTGTGAACCGGTCACCGAGGAACGCCTGCGCGATGCGGGAGTACGACATCTTGTTGCGGAGCCGCCACAGTGCGTACTCGACGATGCGGTCGTGGTCGAAGGCCAGCGGCGGGTGTTCGTCGGCGAGGAACCACCGCACGTTCCAGTCGTCCGGCACGACGTTCGCCTCGTCCGGGTGCACGAGGGCCCAGTAGACGACGGACACGACCCGCGTCGGCGAGCGGTCGACGGCGCCGAACGCGTAGAGCTGTTCCAGGTAGCGCGGCTGCACCTTGGTCGTCTCGCGGAGGCGCGCGGCGGCCGAGTCGTCGAGCCCCTCGTCCGCCCCGACCCAGCCACCGGGCAACGCCCAGGAGCCCTCGAACGGCTCGGTCACGCGTCGGACCAGCGGCATCCAGAGTGCGGGCACACCGGTGTCGGGGTGCGGACGGAGCGCGACGATCACGGTCGAGACCGCCAGGCGGATACCGGTGTCGTCCATCGCTGCACCCCTTGTCGTTTGTTATGGTCATTGCGACCCGAACTGTTCGGGTACTGATGACCGTATCACGATGGTCACCGGACCGGAACGCAGCCGTGACGCCGGGGTAACACGCCGCTCGTAGCATCGGCCGCATGGGCAGCACCACGAGGAAGCACGCCGTCGTGACCGGAGCCGTGCAGGGCGTCGGGTTCCGGTACTGGACGGCACGGAAGGCCGACGGGCTCGAGCTCGTCGGGTACGCACGGAACCTGTTCGACGGCACCGTCGAGGTCGAGGCGGAAGGCCCCGGCCCCGCGGTCGACGCCCTCGTCGTGATGCTCCGCTCCGGCCCGCCGTCGGCGACCGTCACCGACGTGGCCGTGCGGGAGGTCGCCCCGCTCGGCGAGGACGACGGCTTCCGCATCCTGCACTGACGCGGGCGACACGCGGAGTTCGCCCCGCGTTCTGCGGCAGTCGGGAATGCTGTGGTCCTGTCAGCTCTTGCAGCATCGGTACCCACCCGTCGTGGGTCCACCGTCACACCACGAAGACACCAGGAGCCCCCTTGACCCAGGCCGTCGACTCCGCACCCCGCACCGGGTCCGTCGAAGAGTCCTCCCCCGCGGGCAACCGCCTCGTGATCGGACTGCTGCTCGTCTCGGCGTTCGTCGTCATCCTCAACGAGACGATCATGGGCGTGGCGCTGCCGCGACTCATGGACGACCTCGGCATCAGCGCCGCGACCGGGCAGTGGCTGACCACCGGCTTCCTGCTCACCATGGCCGTCGTGATCCCGATCACCGGCTACCTGCTGCAGCGCTTCAACACCCGACCGGTGTTCGTCTGGGCGATGAGCCTGTTCTCCGCCGGCACGCTCATCGCACTGCTCGCACCGGGCTTCACGATGCTGCTCATCGGGCGCATCGTGCAGGCCAGCGGCACTGCGATCATGATGCCGCTGCTCATGACCACCGTCCTGACCCTCATCGAGCCGGCCCACCGCGGCCGCGTGATGGGCAACATCTCGATCGTCATCTCGGTCGCCCCCGCGATCGGCCCGACGATCTCCGGCCTCATCCTCAACGCGTTCTCGTGGCGCTGGCTGTTCGGCTTCGTCCTGCCGATCGCGCTCGCCGCCCTCGTGCTCGGCATGGTGAAGGTCCGCAACGTCTCGACCCCGCGCAAGTCCGCGATCGACGTGTTCTCCGTCGTCCTGTCCGCCTTCGCGTTCGGCGGCATCGTCTACGGCCTGTCGAGCATCGGCGAGGCCGCGGACACCGGGTACGGCGTACCGATCGGTGCACTCGTCGTGGGCTTCGTCGCCCTCGCGGTGTTCATCGTCCGCCAGACCCGGCTGCAGCGCCGTGACGCCGCGCTGCTCGACCTCCGCACCTTCAGCACCAAGGGCTTCACCATCCCGATCGTCGCGATGGCGATCAGCTTCATGGCGATGTTCGGCACGCTGATCCTGCTGCCGATCTACCTCGAGCGGGTGCTCGGCCTCGAGGTCCTGCAGGTCGGCCTGCTGCTGCTCCCCGGCGGCCTGCTGATGGGGCTGCTGTCCCCGATCGTCGGCCGTCTCTACGACCGCTACGGCCCGCGCATGCTGCTCATCCCCGGATCGATCATCATCAGCGCCGTGCTCTGGGCGCTCTCGACGGTCACCGCGGACACCAGCGTCACGTTCGTCCTCGTCGCCCACATCGTGCTGAGCCTCGGCTTGGCGCTGACCTTCACGCCGCTGTTCACCGCAGCCCTCGGTGGCCTGCCGCCGCGCCTGTACTCGCACGGCAGCGCCGTCCTCGGCACCGCCCAGCAGCTCGCCGGTGCGGCCGGCACGGCACTCTTCGTCACGCTGCTGACACTCGGCGCCACCGCCGCGGCGACGAACGGCGACGTCGCCGGTGCCGCGACCGCCGCCGAGGCCACCGCCCGGGCGACCGCGTCCGGCGTGCACTCCGCGTTCCTCGTCGGCGCGGTGATCTCCATGCTCGGCATCATCGCCTCGGCGATGGTCCGGAAGCCGGCCACCCCGGAGGGTGCACCCGCACCCGCCATGCACTGACCGCTCCCGCTCCGACCACGCGCCCCCCTCTTCCGGAGGGAGGCGCGTCGTCGTTCCCGGCCGCGTGGCATCGTGGGCACATGCGGTCGACGACGAGCGAGCTGAACTGGTCCGGCACGGTCACCTACACGGCCGAACGGGTGGTGCGGCCGACCTCGCTCGACGGCGTCGCCGACCTCGTCGCCCGCAGTCCCCGCGTCCACGGGCTCGGCACCCGGCACTCGTTCAACGACGTCGCCGACACCCCGGGCGTGCTGCTCGACCTGACCGCCGTGCCGACCGACCTCGTGGTCGCCGCGGACCGCCGCACCGCCACGATGGGTGCCGGCACCCGGTACGGGCTCGTCGCACCGGAACTCGACGCGGCCGGGGTCGCCCTGCACAACGAGGGGTCGCTCCCCCACATCTCGCTCGGCGGCGCGATCGCCACCGGCACGCACGGCTCCGGCACCGCCCTCGGTTCGCTGAGCACCGCCGTCGCCGCGCTCGAGCTGATCGGCCCGGACGGCACCACCAGCACGATCCGACGCGGTGACCCGGACCTCGGCGGCGCTGCGATCCACCTCGGGCTGCTCGGCATCGTCACCCGCGTGACCGTCGACGTGCAGCCCACGTACCGGATGCGGCAGGACCTCTACGGGCCGATCCCCTGGGACACCTTCACCGCCTCCGCCGCCGAGGTCTTCGCCACCGGGTACTCCGTCTGCGCCTACACGCTGTTCGGTGACACCGTCTCCGAGGTGCTCGTGAAGTCCCGCGTGCCGGACGGAGCCGACGACGTCGAGGTCCCCACGGGCCTCCTGGGCGCGCCCCGCCTGCCCGGCTCGCCCGGTGACGGCCACCACACCGCGCGGGACGGCTCGGTCGGGCCGTGGTGGGACCGGCTGCCGCACTTCCCGATCGAGTCGGTGCCCTCGGTCGGGTCCGAGGTGCAGAGCGAGCACTTCGTGCCGCTCCGACACGCGGCCGCGGCGCTCGACGCGCTGCGCGGGCTGGCGGACCGGATCCAGCCGCACCTGCACGTGTGCGAGCTGCGGACGATGGCGGGTGACGACCTGTGGCTGAGCCCCACGCAGGGCGAGGACGTGCTCTGCATCGCGTTCACCTGGAAGAAGCACCCGGAGCAGGTCGCGGCCCTGTTGCCCGACCTGGAGGCGCGACTCGCCCCGTTCGGCGGGCGTCCGCACTGGGGGAAGATGAGTTCCCTCGACGGCTCCGCCGTCGCCGCGCTGTACCCGCGGCTGGGCGCGTTCCGCGAACTGGTCGGGCGTCGTGACCCGGCCGGCAAGTTCCGTTCGGCGTTCGGCGAGCGGGTGCTCGGGCTGCCTGCTGGTTCGGGGCTCAGCTGACCGTTGTGACGGTCTTCGTCTCGCCGTCCCAGTGCCGGACGCCGGCGACGCCGAGGGTCTCCGGCAGCGGCACCGACGCCAGCACCTCGAGCATCCGCGGCAGGTCGACGTCCCGCGGCCGACGTGCGAGCGTGAGGTGCGGCGCCCACCGTCCTGGCAGCGAGGTGTCGACGCCGCCGGGCGCAGCGCGGTGCACGGCCTCGTGGAACGCGGCGAGCGCGGGGTCGACCACGACGGAGACCCCCAGGACGTGGCGACTCGGACCGGCCGGGAACAGCAGCAGGCCCGCGGGGCGGATCACCCTCGGCAGCGGCGCGTCGAAGCCGGACGGCACGGGCAGCGTCTCGCCCGCCGCCAGCGTCACGTGCGGGGCGTTGGTCTCGGACGTGTGTCGGCCCATGCTCGGCAGGTCGGCGATGACCAGGGCCTCCCAGGCGCCACGGACCGCCCGTTCGGCATCCGGGTCGAGGACGAGTTCGATGCTGCGCACCCGTCGAGCCTGCCCGACGGCGAGCGCCGGCGTCACACAGCGACGCCGGCCTGTCATGCAGCGACGCCGGTCGTAACACGACGGAACGTGAATCGACCCGGTCCGTGGCTGCCGGGCACACTCGTGGCTGTCCCCGCCGGGTGACCCCAGCGTCGGGACCCCCACAGCACCGTCCCTGCCAGCAGGGCGACCCCTTCACGAGGAGCAGCCATGTCCGCGTCCCCCGTCCTGCCCGACCGTCCGCAGCGCAAGCGCCCGCTCGGGTGGATCATCGCCGCGGCCGTCGTCGTCGTCGCGATCATCGTCGCCGTCGTGGTCGTCGCCGTCCGCGGTGGCGGCTCCGACCAGCCCGGAGCCGCCGGCAGCGGTTCGGACCGCAAGGCCCAGACCGTGACGATCGGTGTCGCGGACAAGGCGCTGCCGTACTGGAAGACCTACACGGCACTCGCGAAACAGCGCCTGAACGTCACCGTCAAGCTGACCAACTTCGCCGACTACTCGCTGCCGAACCCCGCGCTCAAGGACGGGCAGGTCGACATCAACCAGTTCCAGCACATCCAGTACCTGGCGAACTACAACGTCACCGCGAAGGACGACCTGCAGCCGATCGGCTCCACCGCCGTCTACCCGCTCCCCCTCTACGCGACGAAGTACGACAACACGTCCGCGATCCCCGAGGGCGCGAAGGTCGCGATCCCGAACGACGCCATCAACGAGGCCCGGGCACTGCTCGTCCTGCAGTCCGCGAAGCTCATCGAGCTGCGGGACGGCGGCAGCGCGTTCTCGACCACCGACGACATCACGTCGCACAAGGTCGACGTGCAGCCGCTCGACGCCTCGCAGACCGCGAACGCGCTGCAGCAGGGCTCGGTCGCCGCGGCCGTCGTGAACAACAACTTCGCCACCGCCGCCGGGCTGCCCGCCTCGGACAAGGTCTTCACCGACGACCCGTCCAGCTCCTCCGCCGCCCCGTACGTCAACGTCTTCGCGGTCCGCGACGAGGACAAGGACAACGCCACCTACCTGGACCTCGCGAAGCTGTTCCAGGACAGCGCGGTGCAGAAGGACTTCACCAAGGACTACCCCGACGCCGTCGCGCGGGACGAGAAGGCGTCCGCCCTGCAGGACGAGCTCGCCACCGTCGAGCGGGACGCGAAGGCAGCAGCCGAGTAGTGGCTGCCCTCGTCGAACTCCGCGGTGTCACCAAGAGCTACCGCCGCGCCGACACCGGAGAGACCGTCACCGCGGTCGAGGGTGTCGACCTCGACGTCCACCAGGGCGAGGTCCTCGGGGTGATCGGGTACTCCGGCGCCGGCAAGTCCACCCTGGTGCGACTCGTCAACGCCCTCGAGCTGCCCACCTCGGGCACCGTCACCGTGGCCGGGCAGGAACTGACGGCGATCCCCGAGCGGGACCGCCGACAGGCCCGGCGCCGGATCGGGATGGTCTTCCAGCAGTTCAACCTGTTCCGCTCCCGCACGATCGCCGGGAACGTGGCGTACCCGCTCAAGGTCGCCGGTGTCGCGAAGGCCGAACGGGACCGCCGGGTCGCCGAACTGCTCGACTTCGTCGGGCTGCTCGACCGGGCGTACGCCTACCCCGAGCAGCTGTCCGGCGGGCAGAAGCAGCGCGTCGGCATCGCCCGGGCGCTCGCGTCGAACCCCGAACTGCTGCTCGCCGACGAGGCGACCAGTGCCCTGGACCCGGAGACGACGTCGGAGGTCCTCGCGCTCCTCCGCCGCGTCAACCGCGAGCTCGGCGTCACGATCATCGTCATCACCCACGAGATGGACGCCGTCCGCCGGATCGCCGACCGCGTCGCCGTGATGGAGCAGGGCCGCGTGGTCGAGGTCGGCGACGTCTACGACGTGTTCTCCGCCCCCACCACCGAGGCCGCACAGCGCTTCGTCCGCACGGCCCTGCACGACCGCCCCTCGCCCGAGACCGTCGCCCGGCTGCACGAGCGCCACCCCGGCCGGATCGTGTCCGTCCGGATCACCGACGAGACCGGCCTGCAGGGTCGCATCGACCAGGCGTTCCGTGACACCGCGGTCACCGCCGAGCTCGTCTTCGGCGGGGTCAGCGAGATCCGTGAGCGCCGCATCGGCTCGCTCACGTACGAGCTCGGTGGGCGTGACGCCGACGTCGACCGGGCGGTCGGCGCCCTGCGCGCCGCCGGCATCACCGTCGTCGAGGAGGCCCGCGCATGAACAACTCGTTCCAGAGCGTGATCGACACGTTCGACGTGTTCCTGGCCGCGACCCGGGACACGATCGTCATGTCCCTGGTGTCGCTCGTCATCGCGGGTGTCATCGGCCTGGCGCTCGGGCTGCTGCTCTACGCCACCCGGCCGGGCAACCTGCTGTCGAACCGCACCGCGTACACGGTCATCAACCTGGTCGTGAACCTGGTGCGTCCGATCCCGTTCGTGATCTTCCTCGCCGCGATCGCACCGCTGTCGCGCGTCGCCGTGCAGACCACGATCGGCGTCCCGGCCGTGACGTTCGCGATCTCGCTCGCCGCAGCGTTCGCGGTGTCGCGGATCGTCGAACAGAACCTGCTCGCCATCGATCCGGGCGTCGTCGAGGCGGCACGGGCCTCCGGGGCGCACCCGGTGTCGATCCTGCTGACCGTGCTCATCCCCGAGGGGCTCGGGCCGCTGATCCTCGGCTACACGTTCATCTACATCGGCATCGTCGACATGACGGCGCAGGGTGCACTGGTCGGCGGTGGCGGGCTCGGCGAGTACGCGATCACCTACGGCTCGCAGCGGTACGACTGGTGGGTGGTCTACGTCTCGGTCGCCGCGATCGTCGTCATCGTGCAGCTCGGCCAGTTCGTGGGCAACCGCCTGGCGCGGGCGACGCTCCGCCGCTGACGCCCGGCCCGGGTGCTGCCCGCCTCCCCTGCCGCCGCCCCCGGGTGCTGCCCGCCGAGCGGTCACGAATCGTCGTTCTCGACACGCCAGAACGACGGTCTGTGACCGCTCGGCGGAGTGCGCGTGACGCCCCGGACGGGAGGCCCGGGGCGGGCCCGGCACGCGCCTCCCGTCCGACCGGGGGCGCAGGCCGACGCCGACGCGCCCGGCCGCGGCACGCCGAGCGGTCACAAATCGTCGTTCTCGGCCCGCCGGAACGACGGTCTGTGACCGCTCGGCGGAGCACTTGCGGGATGTCGTGACCGGTGGGGAGTCGAGTGCCGGCACGCGCCTCCCGTCCGTCCGGACGTACCCGCAGACGCAGACGCAGGCGCGCCCGGCTGCAGCCCGCCGACTGGTCATGAATCGTCGCTCCGGGCACGCCAGAACGACGGTTCGTGACCGCTCGGCGGAGTGCGCGCGGCGCGCCGGACGGGAGGCCCGGGGCGGGCCCGGCGCGCGCCTCCCGGCCGGCAGGCGGCGGTCAGGCGACCGCGGACGCCGTTCCGGCAGCCTCGGCGGGCGCCTCGTAGCTCGCACGCACCAAGATCGGACGGTGGTCGGAGATGCCCGCGGGCAGGGTCTCGACACCGGCGATGTGCAGCCCGACGCTCGTGGCGAAGTCGAAGTGCCCGGTGAACTTGCGGTAGCGCAGGTACGTCGGCTGGTCCGAGAGGGACAGGGCGAAGCCGGACTCCTCGATCTTCCGGCGCAGGTTCGTCTGGAACCACGGGTAGTTGAAGTCGCCGACCATGATCGCCGGGGCCTCGCTCGACAGGTCGCGGACGAAGTCGTGCGCGGCCTCGATCTGCTTGCGGCGCAGGGAGTTCGTGGCGGTCAGGGGTGAGGCGTGGAACGAGGCGACGATGACCTCGGCCTCGGCTTCCTTGTCGTAGAGGTGCATGGCGATGAGTCGCTCGTGCGCGGGAGACAGGACCCGGTCGTGCAGAGACTTCTGCAACGAGTGGATGCCGAAGTCCTGCACGTCGAAGCGGTCGTCACGCTTGTAGATCGCGAGGCCGAGACGGTTCGCCTGGGTCGAGGCGGCGAGGGTCAGGCCGCCGACGGAGGTGGCGAGGTCGGTGCTGTCGCACTCCTGCACGCAGAGCACGTCGGCCTGCGATGCCTCGGCCAGGGCGGCGAGCTCGCTGTTCGCGGTGTGCTCGCGGAGGTTGTAGCTCACGACACGCAAGGACCTCTGCCCGACTGCGGTGGTCGGTTCGGTCGATCCCTGCTCGTGTGGCGCCGCCATGCTGCCTTCCGTCCTGGGCCCTGAACGGCCCGCTCTCCTGCCGCGGTCACGGTACTCGGGGATGGCAGCAGGTTGCTGAGACTGTAGCGCGCTGCGCATCCGGGACACGTGACCTGCGGGTGCACGATCGATGACGAGCCGTGGCCTCCGATCAGCGCGGCGACGCACCCTCCGGCGCAGGTGCCGCCGCGGCCGGCGCACGTCGCGCCGGACGGACCGTCTCCCCCGCGGTCCGGCTCATCAGGAGCCCTTCGACGCAGGCGACGACGAGCAGCACCGCGATGACGACGAACGCCACGGCGTAGGGACCCGAGCCCGCGAGCCCCTGCCCGCCGACCCCGGCGGCGGCCCGCAGCACGACGGCCGCGACGGCGACGCCGAACCCGGCCGCGGTCTGCTGCAGTGTCGAGGACAGCGTGTTCGCCGCGGTCATGTCGGGCTGCTCGACGTCGGCGAACGCGATGGTGTTGTACGCGGTGAACCCGACCGACCGTGCGGCTCCGCTGACGACGAGGAGCACGACGAGCAACCAGAACGGGGTCGACGGCGTGAGGAACACCATCGCCACGACGGACAGCGCGGCGACGGCCGAGGACACCACGATCACCGGGCGGTACCCCCACCAGCGGAGGAACGGCGTCGTCGCGGGCTTGATGCCGAGGTTGCCGACGAAGACCCAGAGCACGGCGGATCCGGCCTCGAGCGCGGTCCACCCCCAGGCGTCCTGGAACAGCAGCGGCAGCACGAACGGCACCGCAGAGACGGCCAGACGGAACAGGCTGCCGCCCGCGTGGGACACCCGGAACGTCTCGAGCCGGAACGCCCCGAGCCCCATGATCGGGTGCCGGGCCCGGAGGAAGTGGCGGATCGCGAGCCAGGTGCAGAGCGCCCCGACGACGCCCGCCAGCACGGCCGGCACGGCCGGCACGGTGTCGAGCGCGAGCAGCGAGGCCATCACCACGAGGGCGCCGAGCCCGAGGCACGCCAGCAGCGACCCGAGCCAGTCGAACGGCACCCGCTCCGGAGCCCGCTCCTGCGGCACGAGCAGGAGCGCCGCGACGAGGGCGATCACCCCGAGCGGGATGTTGACGAGGAAGATCCAGTGCCACGACAGCGTGTCGACCAGGACGCCACCGAGGAACGGGGCGATGACGGGGGCGGCGAGCGCCGGCCAGGTGAGGATCGCGATGGCCGTGACGAGCTGGTCGCGACCGGCGCTGCGGAGGACCACGAGCCTCCCGACCGGCACCATCAGCGCACCGCCGAGGCCCAGCAGGATCCGCCACAGCGTCAGCTCCACGAGACCGGAGGACGCGGCGCAGAGCGCGGACGCGATCGTGAACAGCGCGATCGCGCCGACGAAGACGGTGCGGGAGCCGACCCGGTCGGTGATCCAGCCGCTGACCGGGATGAACACGGCGAGCGTGACGAGGTACGCGGTGATCGCGACACCGACGGCCGCGGAGTCGACGCCCAGGTCCCGGCCCATCGCGGGCGCCGCAGTGGCCAGGATCGTGCCGTCCAGGAGCTCCATGAAATAGGTGCCGGCCACGAGCACGGCGACCGCCGTGCTGCTCGTCCGTCGTGCCGTCGTCGTCGTCATCGCCTTGGATGCTAGCCCGGCTCACGTCCTGGCCGACGCAGTCCCGTCGCCGACGTGGACCGGACAGCCGGGAGGCCCGGATCACCTCCCCGGGGCGCCACGACGTGGCACGTCCCCTTTCTCCAGGGATCGCCGACTACCGTGGGGCCGTGCAGTCTGTCGTACCCGACCTCCGCGGACCGCGCGCGTGAGCCGCCTGGACAGTGTCCTTACAGGCTCGGTCGCCGCGGGCCGTCGCCGCGTGGTCGACACGGTCGTCAGCATGCCGGCGTGGGCCGCTGTCCTGCTCCTCTGGACCGTCGGGCGCTTCGTGTCCACGATGTGGCTGATGGCCGCCTACCCGCTGATGGCGCGCGTCCAGCCCGCCAACGCACTATGGGGCAACGACCAGGGGTTCACGGCGTTCCTGACGTCGTGGGACGGCCAGTACTACGAGGCGATCTCGCTGCACGGGTACCCCTCGGTGCTGCCGCTCGACGCCACCGGACACGTCGCCCAGAACGCGTGGGCGTTCCTGCCGGCGTTCCCCTTCACGATCCGTCTGCTGACGGTCTCCACAGGTCTGCCGTTCACGATCGGCGGGCCGGCCGTCGCCGTCATCGCCGGGCTCATCGCGACGTTCCTGCTGCACCGACTCGTCCAGGAGCACGCCGGCAACACGGCAGCGCTCTGGGCGGTCTTCTTCTTCACGTGCGGTCCGCTGTCGTTCCTGCTGCAGGTCGGGTACGCCGAGAGCGCGTTCCTCGCGCTGACCTTCGGGGCGCTGCTCGCGATGGAACGTCGGCGGTACGGGCTGCTCACCGTGCTCGGGGTCGTCGCCGCGTTCACGCGTCCGGGTGCGCTCGCGATCCCGCTGACCCTCGGCGTCATCGCCCTCGTCCGCTACGTCGGTGCCCGCCGGTCGGGTGTCCGGACCCTCGACGAGTTCCCGGTCCTGGAGCGCGTCAAGGTCGTCGCCGCCGGACTCGTGATGGCCGCCGCCGGAGCCGCGTGGCCGGTGATCGCGGGCTGGGCGACCGGTCGACCCGACGCCTACCTGGCGACCGAGATGTCCTGGTGGGTGAACTTCATCGGCCGAGTGCACTTCGTCCCGCTGTCGCCGTGGTTCCTGACCACCGCCAAGTGGCTCGGCGTCGGCGGCGTGCTCATGGTCGTGGTGCTGCTCGTGCTCTACCCGATGTGGTTGGCGCGTCGGTCGACCCGGAAGCTCGGGACGACGACGATCGTGTTCGCCGCCGGGTACGCGCTCTACGTGTTCGCGGTGTCGCTGCCGATGGCGTCGACCCCGCGTCTTCTCATGCCGTTGGCGCCGCTGATGGGCTCGCCGGGGATCGTCGCGAAGCCCGCGATGCGGTGGACCCTGGTCACCGGGGCGCTGGTGTTGCAGCCGGTGTTCGTCGCGGTCCTCTGGCTGCTCGGACCGCCGTGACGACCTGACGCTCGGCTGACCCGGCGTCCCGCGTCCTGTTGACGGGGAGCGCCGACGCCCGGGCTGGTCGGCCCGGGCGTCCGCGCCCGACTAGACCTCGAGCGTGCCGTGGCTGCCGAGGTCCGGCTGCGACTGGTGCCCGAGCGCGGCCTTGAGGGTCTGGACGAGCGATCCGACCGGCCCGGTGTCCTGCGTCCAGTACTCGACCGAGACGCCCTCGACGGTCAGCAGGCGGATCGAGGGGTCGTCGCGGCCGTCGGGGAACCACGCCTCGGCGAACGGCGACCACAGCTCGTCGATGACGGCGCGGTCCTCGCTGACGGTGGCCGTGCCGGCGATGGACAGGTAGCCGCCCTGGGACTCGATCGCGACGTTGACGTGCGGGTTCCGGGCGATGTCCTCGACCTTCTCGCTGCCGTCCTGCACGAGGAACCGCAGGCTGCCGTGGAAGGACTTGTCCTGCACGGCGAGGGGCCGGGCGTGCAGCTGGCCGTCCTCGCTCACCGTCGTCAGGAGGGCCGTGCGGGCACCGTGGACGATGTCGGAGATGGCAGCACGGTGGTCGGTCTGGGTGTCGGTCATGATGCTCCTTTGCGTCGTGCGCCCCGTCCCCACTGACACGTCAGCCGGGCACCGGGCGCGAACCGTTCCGACCAGTGTGCCCCCGCTCACTGGACGCGCGCGCGGTGCCGGCGCCGGGCCTCCCGTCCGGTACGCGGTCGTGCGCCGCGGGCCGCCGCGCGCCGAGCCTCGGCTGGACGGACACTCTGCGGCGCCCGGACGGCGCAACCTGTCCGCCAAGCCGAGGCTCGGCGCGAGCGGGCGCCCGCCAGCCACCGGCGGCCGCGCCAGCGGCGGCCGCGCCAGCGGCGGCCGCGCCAGCGGCGGCCGCGGCGCCACGCGCCACGCACCGCGCGTCGCGCACCGCGCGCCGAGGCTCGGCTGGGCGGGCACTCTGCGGCATCCGGACGGCGCAAGCTGTCCGCCAGGGCGAGGCTCGGCGCGAGCGGGCGCCCGCCGACGCGTCAGGCGCGCTCGCGGATCGTGGTCTCGACGTCGACGACCTGCGGGATCCGCGGCAGCGAGGCGAAGCCGAACCGCACCGGCGGGTCGAGCGGCGCGAGCTCGCCGAGCGGCTCCCCCGCCCAGCTGCCTCGGACGCCCACGACGTCGTGCGCCCCGGTGACGCCGTAGTACTCGCGGCGGCCGTTGCCCGCGGTGCCCGCGGTCCCGGCACCCGGGGCGACGAGCTTCGCGACCGGGTCGATCACGGTGAGCCAGCGGGGGTCGCGGGCGATGCGCTTGGGGACGATGCGCAGGACCCGGCCGAGCGGCGAGATCCCGCCGACGTCGACCGAGGCGACGAGCGGACCGGCGTCGAGCTCCAGGCCGCGGGCGGTGCGGCGGGCGTCGATGTCGACCACGGACACGGCGTCGAAGCGGTAGGTGCCGGAGACGTAGGCGGCGACGATCTCGTCCGGTGCGAGCAGGACGCTCGAGCCGTCGGGCAGCTCCACGAAGACGTCGGTGAACGCGCCGAACGGCGAGGACTCCCACATGCCGACGACGAACCGGACGCCGGAGGTGCTCCCGGCGCCGAGGATCCGCCCGCGGAACCGTCGTTCGGTGGTCTCGTTGCTGCTCGGCGACATGCGCCCGACGCTACCCGCGTCGCCCCGGGAGCAGCCGGGCGGGCGTGCCCCGAGCCTCCCGGCCGTGGCGCCTTCCGGCCGTGGCGCCTTCCGCCCGCGCCGCCTCCCGCGTCGGCATGCGCACAACGGAAACCGGCCCGAACCATGGGATCCCACGGTTCGGGCGGGTTGTCGCTGTGCGGGTCCACCGCGCGCCGCGCACCACGCACCGCGCACGCGCCGCCCGGCCGCGACCGGCCCGCAAGTCAGGAGGCGCCGGACCGGAGGCGCGGCTCAGTCCAGACGGGAGGCGCGGCTCAGGGAACCGGGACCGGCTCGGCCAGCAGCTCGCGAACCCGCGGCGCGACGCGCGTGCCGTAGAGCTCGATCGACCGCATCATGTCCGCGTGCGGCAGGTGCCCGGTCGCGTACCGCATGTCGAACCGCGAGACGCCGAGGATCCGCATGTTGCGCGCGACCTTCCGGGCGACGGTCTCCGGCGACCCGACGTACAGCGAGCCGCCGGCGGAGAGCCCGGCGCGGTAGCCGGCCGGGTCGAGGGGCGGCCAGCCGCGCTCCCGGCCGAGCTGGTCGGTGACGGCCTTGTGGTACGGCCAGTAGCGTTCGGCCGCTTCCTCGTCGGTCTCGGCGATGAAGCCCGGGGAGTGCATGGCGATCGGCTGCTGCGGGAGCTCGAGCTGGTCGAGCGCCTGGCGGTAGAGCCGCGCGAACGGGGCGAACTGCGCGGGCTGCCCACCGATGATCGCGAGGAACAGCGGCATGCCGTACGACGCCGCACGGATCACGGACTGCGGGGAGCCGCCGACGCCGATCCACGTCGGGATCGGGCCGTGCTCGAGCTTGGGGAACACGTCCTGCTCGACGAGCGAGGCGCGCTTGGTGCCCTGCCAGGTGACGGTGTCGCCACCGCGGAGGGCGCTCCAGAGCTGCAGCTTCTCCTCGAACAGCACCTCGTAGTCGTGCAGGTCGAAGCCGAACAGCGGGAACGACTCGGTGAAGGACCCGCGGCCGAGGATGACCTCGGCGCGGCCGTTCGAGATCGCGTCGACCGTGGCGAAGCGCTCGTAGACACGGACCGGGTCGTCGGAGGACAGCACGGTGACCGCGGAACCCAACCGGATGCGCGACGTACGGGCGGCGATCGCGGCGAGGACGACCTCGGGGGCACTGACGGAGTAGTCGGCGCGGTGGTGCTCGCCGACGCCGATGAAGTCGATGCCGACCTGATCGGCCAGGACGGCTTCGTCGATCAGGTCACGGAGGGTGGCGGCGTGGGTCTGCACGCCCCCGTCGGCGGACTCGGTGACGTCGCCGAACGTGTCGAGGCCGAGCTGCACGGGGCCGACGCGGTCCGGTGCGGGGGGCGGGACGTCCGAGGGTCGGTCGGTACCGAAGGCGTTGCTCATGTGACCCTCCCGGATCTCGCAGTCGATCAATGCGAACGCATGAAAACTAGCACGATCCGGGCGAGCCCGCACCCCCAGCCCCGCTGTGTACGGTCCGACGCATGGTGCAGCCCTCGAACCTCCCCGACCAGACCGGCCGACGCATCGTCGTCACCGGGTCCAACAGCGGCACCGGCAAGGAGACCGCACGCCGGCTCGCCGGGGCCGGCGCGAGCGTCGTCATCGCCGTCCGCACGGTGTCCAAGGGCGAGGCCGCAGCCGCCGAGATCCGCCAGGAGCACCCCGACGCCGACCTCGAGGTGCGCGAGCTCGACCTCGCCGACCTGTCCAGCGTGCACCGCTTCGCGGACGGGATCGTCGCCGACGACCGCCCCCTCGACGTGCTCGTCAACAACGCCGGCGTGATGGCCCCCCGCGAGCGCTTCGAGACCACGGACGGCTTCGAGCTGCAGTTCGGGACGAACTACCTCGGCCCGTTCGCGCTGACGAACCTGCTGCTGCCGTCCCTGCTCCGTGCCGAGTCCCCCCGGGTCGCGACGATGTCGAGCATCGCCGCAGTGCCCGGCAAGATCCACTTCGGCGACCTGCAGTGGCAGACCGGGTACCAGCCGTGGCTGGCGTACGCCCAGTCGAAGCTCGCCGACCTGCTGCTCGGCCTGCACCTGCACCAGGTCGCGGTCACCCGCGAGTGGGACCTGTCCTCGACCATCGCCCACCCCGGCTACACCCGCACGAACCTGCAGTCGGCGGGTCGGTCCCTGGGCCGCGACCGCCCGGTGCAGTCGAACGACCGGGCGCTGCCGTTCACGCAGGACGTCGAGCAGGGCACCGAGCCGCTGCTCTACGCGGCCGTGGGCCGGAACGCCGCCTCGGGTGCCTACTACGGGCCGGCCGGCGCGTTCGGCCTGACCGGGCCGACGACCCTCGCCTCGGTCCCCCGCTCGGCGCGTGGGGTCGACCTC
>NZ_JASDDD010000046.1:0-28847 GCF_030407555.1 Curtobacterium sp. APC 4022 | reverse complement strand
AGTGTCCACGCAGGTGCGCGGCCGGCACGCCGGGGTCCCGGCCGGACACCACGACGGCGTCGATCTCGGTGGCCGAGCTCCCCGAGCCGATCGTGCGTCCCTGGATCTGGTTGAACGACCAGTTGGACGGCAGCGGCTGGAGCTGGTTGCCGGTCCACCCGGTGGACAGCCCGCCGACGAACGAGAAGTGCGCGAGTCCGGCGTGGCTGACGGCGGAGCAGGTGGCGCGGGAGCCGTACACACCGGCCTTGTGGACGTTCCCGCGGTCCCGGAGGCCCGTGGCCACGCCCCGGAAGTACGGGAGCACCGCGTCGTCGATCTGGGCTGTGCTGGCATCGAGGTCGACGGCGAAGTACAGCGTCGTCTGCTTCGGGATCCCGAGGTGCTTCGCGGCGTCCTGGGCGCGGTGCGCGTCGACGATCCCCTGCGCGAAGGTGAACCAGGACGCCTCGTCGCCGCCCTCCTCGAAGATCGGCCACAGCCCGAGTCCGGCGTCGCCGATCACCCGCAGCTCCTCGGCCGTCAGCGCCTTGTCACGAGCGCCGGAGGCCTGCGAGTTCGTCAGGTAGCGCCCGACCACCCGGACGTCGGCGGCGGCCAGTGCCGTGGCCCGGGGGGCGTCGAGCTTCGTGGCCATGTCGGCACCGGTCGTCGCGCGGCCGGCGTCGCCGCTGCTCGCGGCCAACGCGGCCCACGTGCCGAAGTCGCACGTGCCGGTCTGCTCGGCGACCGGGAACGCCTGGAACTGCTGGAACGCGCGGACCACGTCGGCGTCCGCCGCCGTGAAGACGTCGTCGAAGGGGACCCGTTCGCGGTTGAGCACCAGCAGCGCCGTCACCAGCTGGACCCACGGCCCGCTCGCGCCGACGCCGACGACGCTGGCGGACGCGGCGCGCAGACCGGCTGCGGTGCCCGGCCCCCACACCCCGTCGACCGACGCGGACCCGGACGCGATCTGGATCGCCCGGACGGCAGCGGACGCGGTGCTCGTGTCGACCAGGCCGCTCGTGCTGCCGTACGCCCCGCCGTCCGCCTCGGCGTACGTGCGGTTGAGGTACTGCTGGACGGAGCGGATGGTGGACGAGCCATCGGTGGCGAGCCGGATCAGGTCGGTGGTCAGCAGCGCACCGTACAGGTGGGGGGAGAGCGTCGGGACGCCGAGGGCCACACCGAGTTCGGTCCGGAGCTCCTGCACCGCGGCGACGGTCGGGGCGTCCCACGTGCCCGTCGTCGCCACGGTCGGGAAGCCCTTGCAGACGAGCCCGGCCTGGGCCAGCTTCCGCCAGGTCTCGGCGTCGGGTCCGACCTCGTGGCCGACGTCCCCGTGCTGCTCGAGACCCTTCCTGGTGGCCGGTCCCACCGTCGGCACGACGGGCGTGATGCCCAGGAGGGACTGGGTCGCCTGGGCGAGACCGGTGACGGTCCCGGCTCCGGTCTGGCCGTCCTCGGTGACGTGCACCCAGCCGGCGACGTGGCCGAAGGTCTTGTTGAGCCACTTCTGGACGGCGAGGACGCCGGGGTCGGACGCGGTGGTCGCCGCGGACGTGGTGGTCGTGGTCGTCGCCGCTTCGGCGGGGGCGGCCAGGACGGCCGAGGCGATCGGGACGGAGGCGGCGATGCCGAGGAGCGCAGTGCGGCGGGAGATCTGCACGGTGTGCCTTCCAGGTCGACGGAGCCGCAGGGCGCGCGGGCGCGACGCTGCAACTGAGGTGGGTGACAACCTGGCGTCCGAACACGGGAAAGTGCCGAGTTCCACCAGACGATCGTCTGATGAACTGCTCAGTCCGCCCCGACCTGCGACAGTGGTACCGGGCTCGTAGTATCGAGCGGCACGAACCAACCGGGATCGTCGGGCGAGGAGCAGCATGAACCAGCGCCAGGCCGCGAAGGCCCGCACACGCCAGCAGATCGTCGAGGCAGCCGCTGCCGAGTTCGCCGAGCACGGCTACGACGGCACCTCGTTCGCGAGCGTCGCCGCCGCGATGAACCGTCCGAAGTCGGCCGTCGGGTACCACCTGTTCCCGTCGAAGCTCGACCTCGCCGCGGCCGTCGTCGAGCAGCAGCAGGCGCGCTGGCTCGAGATGGCGGCCCGGACGACCGAGCCCGCGGGCCTCGCGAACCTGGTGACGATGCTGCTGTCCGCGTGCCTCGACGCACTGCGGTGCCCGGTCGCCGCCGGGGCGATCCGGGTCAGCCAGGAGCTCGGCGAGGCCGGGCAGCCGCTCCCCCGGGCCTTCACCTGGCGGGGGTACACGCTGGAGCACTTCGCCGTCGCCCGAGGGCTGGACGTCGACGACCCGGAGGCCGTCCGCGCCGCCGACCTCGTGATCTCGTCGACCTTCGGCGTCCTGCGCACCCGGGCGAGCTCGCGCACGGTGGAGGCCACCGAACTCCAGCTCCGGGACCTCTGGTCGGCGCTCTTCACCGGTCTCGGGATCGCCGACGCGGACGAGGTCGTCCGCAGCGTGACGCCGGTGTCGGTCGCGGAGCCGGCGGACCCGGCACTGGCCGAGGCCCCGGTGACGAGCACGGCTGCGGCGGGCGACGCGGCCGCCGAAGGTGGTGCGTCGACCGCCTGATCTGCGCACGACGAGGACCGTTGGTACCGGCCTGCTGAGCTAGGGGTGTTGCGGCCCGGTCCCCCACGCGGCCCAGGCGTCGAGCTGTGCCTGCGCGTTGCCGAGGGAGTTGTGCGATCCGTGGACCGTGCCGTCCGTGGAGTGCAACTCGAACCCCTGGCCCTGGTCGATCGTGCCGACGACGACCCCGTCGCGGCGGGCAGTCCAGTGCCCACCCGCGTCGTTCCGCCATGTGATGGCCTGCATACGATCCACGAGCGCCGACTTCCTGTTGCGCCGCTCACCGGGACCGACAACCGATCCTGACGGTAGGCCCACCACATGTGTGGTCGGACATCTGGACGTGGGTGGGCTCCGGCGGCGGGTGCGTCCGGGTCTCGTCGGCGCTCCGTCAGCGTCGCAGTGGTGTGCGGGTACTCGCCGAACGCCACCCGGTAGGCCGCCGAGAACCGACCGAGGTGCTCGAACCCCCACCGCTGGGCGACCTCGCGGACGCTCGAGGTCCCCGGTCCGGCGTGCTGGAGGTCCAGCCGGACCCGGTGCAGGCGGATGTGCTGCAGGTAGTGGAGCGGTGACCGCCCGATCGAGTGCTGGAAGGCCTCCTGGGTGGCCCGCACGCTGAAGCCCGCCGCCAGGGCGATGTCCGCGACCCGGAGCGGCTCGGTGATGTGTTCGTGGATGTACTCGACCGCGGCACGGAGCCGCTCGCGCCGTGGCAGGAACACCGAGGCGGGCAACGCGACCGCTCGCGGCGGGTACATCCGCAGGAACTCCACGACGACGGCCCGCGACAGGGCGGCCCGGAACAGGTCGCCGCCGCTGCCGCCGCTCCTGCCGCCGTCCCTGCCGCTGGGACCTTCCCGGAGCGCACGCGAGAGCAGGTGCAGGCTGCTGCGCCACCGCGCGACCGCTGCGGGGTCGAGTGGGTGCAGGTGGTCGATCCCGAGGTCGCTGACCGGACCCGTGTGGAAGAGTTCGTCCGCGACCTCGTGGACCAGTCGGCGGGACATGTGCACGAGGCGCTGGTCGTGGTCGGCGTACTCGACGACGAACTCGCGCGCCGTCGGGAACAGCATCGGGACGTCCAGGACCACCGGGACGCGGTCCTGCAGCACGTCGGGATTGCCCGCCCCGGCTGTCAGCCACTGCACGATGTAGTCGTCCGTCGGCGGGACCGTGCCGCGGAGCCCGCCGGAGAACTGCAACCGCCGCAGCGTCACGTCACCGTCCCCCACGGCGCTGTAGCGGTACGAGAACGGCCGATCGGTCGTCACGACCGCCCAGTCGTGGCCCGAGTAGAAGGAACTCAGTCCGGCCGCCGCCGTCTCGGGGTCCGATCCGACCGCCTCGATGCGGACGTCGTGCCAGGCGGCGTGCGTGCCGGGCGTCGGCTGGTGCAGAGGTCCGTCGTCGACGGTGGCCATCATGCCCCTCAGGAGTGCATCGATGTTCGACTTCGTGGCACGATCCGGACGGACGACGCGTCGGTGTCGACGCGACGTCGACATGAGCATACGTCGTCGTCAGTGCGCCGGGGCCGCCGTCGAGGACCGCACCACGAGCGACACCGGCAGGACCGCCCCGTCCACCGCGCCGCCGCCGATCGCGGCGAGCAACCGTTCGACGACCACGGCCCCCATCGTCGCCCGCGGGGAGTGCACGGTGGTGAGCGGCGTGGGGAGCTGCGCCACCACCGCGATGTCGTTGTACCCGACGATCGACAGGTCCTCGGGGACGCGCAGGCCGCGCTGGCGGGCAGCACCCATCACGCCGATGGCCGCGGTGTCGTTGACGGCGAAGACGGCGGTGGGTGGGTCGGCGAGCGAGAGCAGGGTGTGCGCCCCGACCACGCCGCCCTCGACCTCGAAGTCGGTGTGGACGACGAGCGCTTCGTCGACCGGCAGGTCCCGCTGCTCGTGCGCCAGCCGGAAGCCGGCGACCCGCTCCACCGCGGTGCTGGCGTGGCGCGGACCGGCCACGACACCGATGCGCCGGTGTCCCAGGGCGAGCAGGTGCTCGGTGGCGAGCCGGCCGCCCTCGACGTCGTCGGCGACCACGGCGGGCAGCCAGTCGCCGGGGTGCCGGTTCGTCGCGATGATCGGCACCGACAGGTTCGCCAGACGGGGGATCTGCGACGACAGGTGCAGGGAACTGACGATCAGGCCGTCGACCCGGCGGGAGAGCAGGAAGTCGACGGCTTCGAGCTGGGCGCCCATCTCGTCGGGCGGGGTCGTGAGCAGCAGCTGGTACCCCGCGGCACGCGCAGCCGACTCCACGGCCTGGCAGATCGACGCGATGACGGTGTCGGCGAGCCGCGGCATGACGACGCCGATGGTGTTCGACCGCCGGGTGCGCAACGACGAGGCGAGCCGGTTGGGGCGGTAGCCGAGCTCCGCTGCCGCTGCGATCACGCGCTGGGCCGGAGCACTCCAGCCCCGGGCCGGCTCGGTCTGTCGCAGCACCCGCGACGCGGTCGAGACGTGCACCCCGGCGCGCCCCGCGATCGCCTGGAGGTTGACCTCGCCGCGACGACCCGGGGGCTCGTGCCCGACCTGGTCGTCCGTGCTGCCCATCCGCTCAGTGTAAGTGACACATCGTCGAGCCGGAGCCGCAGCGAACGGTTGCAACTGTGCACACACCGTCCCGGTTGCCGATCTGGCGAAACACGTTCGTTACGTCTGCCGTCGCTGGTGGAAACAGTCGGATGGCACGCTCTCACCAGTTGCAAACGATTGCACATCTTGCAGAGCAGACGAGAGACGGTGCCCCATGGTGAAAGAGATCTTCGTGTCCTTCGGCGTCGACATCGACGCCGTCGCGGGCTGGCTCGGTTCCTACGGCGGAGCCGACTCACCGTCGGACATCCAGCGCGGGATCTACGCCGGCCGCACCGGCGTGCCCCGGCTGCAGCGCGTGTTCGACCGCGCCGACATCAAGGCGACGTGGTTCATCCCCGGCCACTCGCTCGAGACCTTCCCCGAGCAGTGCCAGGCCCTGTTCGACGCCGGGCACGAGATCGGCGCCCACGGGTACAGCCACGAGAACCCCGTCGCGATGACGGAGGCGCAGGAAGACGCCGTCATGGAGCGCTCGGTCGAACTCATCACCCGGCTCACCGGCACCCAGCCGACCGGCTACGTCGCCCCCTGGTGGGAGCTGAGCACGTACACGCCGACGCTGCTGGAGAAGTTCGGGTTCAGCTACGACCACAGCCAGCAGCACAAGGACTTCGTCCCGTACTACTCGATCGTCGGCGACTCGTGGACGCCGATCGACTACGCCCAGGACCCGCACACCTGGATGACGCCGCTGGTGCACGGCCACGAGATCGACCTCGTCGAGATCGCCGCGAACTGGTACGTCGACGACCTGCCGCCGATGATGTTCATCAAGTCGAGCCCGAACAGCCACGGCTTCGTCAACCCCCGCGACGTCGAGCAGATGTGGAAGGACCAGTTCGACTGGGTGTACCGCGAGCTCGACTACGCCGTGTTCCCGATCACGATCCACCCCGACGTGTCCGGGCGACCCCAGGTGCTGCTCATGATCGAACGGCTCATCGAGTACATCGGCGGACACGAGGGCGTCCGGTTCGTCACCATGAACGAGATCGCCGACGACTTCCGCGTCCGCTTCCCCTTCGGCCGCCCCGAGCGTCCGCGCGAGTACTGATGTGCGGCGCATGCGGCAGCGCCGGCGGAACGCCCGACGCGTACGCCCGCGGGGTCGAGGACTCGCCGGCAGCACGCAAGCGGGCGCAACTGGCGCTGGTCGCCTGGGGCGCTCGACTGTTCGCCCCGGAGCACGTCCGGGTGCACGAGGCGCCCGGGACCGTCCGGGTGCTCGTCGTCGGACCGACCGGTCAGGGGGTCCTCGCGCAGGGCGTCGACGGGGTCCTGGACGCGGTCGACCGTGTCGGGCCGGGGACCACCGACTGGACGGTCGTGGCGGAGCGGCTGCGTGCCTCCCGTCCGGACGACGGCGCCGACTGGACCTACCGGAGCCTCGCGCAGGCGGTGGCCCGACGGCGGGAGCCGGCGCAGTGATCGACACCGCCCTGCCGACGGTGACCTACCTGGCCCTCGGCGGGACCATCGCGAGCGTCACGACCGGAGACACCGGAGACACGGGAGGCCCCGCTCACCGGCCCGGTGCGGTCCCGCGACTCGACGCCCACGACCTGCTCGCCGGCGTGCCCGCGATCGCACAGACCGCCCGGGTCGACGCACACCAGCTCGCCCTGGTCCCCTCGCCGTCCCTGGGGTTCGACGACGTGCAGAGCGCCCTCGGAGCCGCCCGGCGAGCCGTCGAGACCGGCGCGTCCGGCGTCGTCGTCTCGCAGGGCACCGACACCATCGAGGAGACCGCCTACCTGCTCGACCTCGGCTGGGACCGCCCGGAACCGCTCGTGGTCACCGGCGCCATGCGCCACGCGTCCGCTCCCGGCGCGGACGGCCCGGCCAACCTGCTGGCAGCGGTGCGCGTGGCCGCGGAACCGGCCGCACGGGGCCGCGGCGTCCTCGTCGTGCTCGACGACGAGGTCCACGCCGCCAGCACGGTGCGGAAGACGCACACGTCCTCGACCGGGGCGTTCACCTCGCCCGGGACCGGGCCACTCGGCTGGGTCCCGGAGGGACTGCCCGTCTTCCACGCCCCCGCACAGCAGGCACCCGCCGTCACCGACCACGTCGCCCCGCTGCCACCGGTCGCCCTGCACCGCGTCAGCCTCGACGACGACGGACGTGTCCTCGAGGCGCTCGGGGACCTCGGCTACCGCGGCGCGGTCATCGAGGGCTTCGGCGGCGGGCACGTGGCGGAACGCACCCTCGACGCGGTCCGCGCGCTGGCCCGGCGGATGCCGGTCGTCATGGCGTCGCGGACCGGCGCCGGGTCGACCCTCGCGGCGACCTACGGCTTCCCCGGCGGCGAGGTCGACCTGCTCGCCGCCGGACTCGTCCCCGCCGGGTCCCTCGACGGACTCAAGTCCCGCCTGCTGCTCGCCGTCCTGCTCGCCGTCGACGCTCCGCACGACCGTGTGCATGCGGAGTTCCGCGCGCGCGGCCGGGGCTCCTCCCGCAGCACCGTTCCTGATCCCCGTTCCTGATCCACGGACGGAACCACCACGCACGGCCCACCCGATCCGCCAGCACCGCAGCATCGAGAGGAAGACCATGTCCACCACGACCATCCGCGAGCCGGAGGACGTCCAGCTCGACACCGGGACGTTCCCGGCCATCGGCGCCGCCGAGACCAAACGCGGTGCCACCCTGGCGTTCTTCGCCTGGACCCTCGCCGTCTACGACTTCATCATGTTCGGCACGCTCCTGCCCCGGATCGCCGAGGACTTCGGGTGGAACCAGCAGACCGCGCTGCTGGCGAACACCCTCGTCAGCGTCGGGGTCTTCGTCGTCGTCATCCTGGTCGGGCTGTTCGTCGACCGGCTCGGTCGCCGCCGCGGCATGATGGTCACGATCGGAGGCGCGGCGCTGTCGTCCCTGCTGACGGCGGCCTCGACCGGGGTCGCCTCGCTCGTCGGCTTCCGCGCGCTGAGCGGGTTCGGGATGGCGGAGCAGTCGGTCAACTCCACCTACCTCAACGAGGTCTTCGCCCTCACCGAGATCGAGGGCATCCGGAAGCGCCGCGGCTTCTTCTACAGCCTGGTGCAGACGGGGTGGCCGATCGGTGCACTCCTGGCCGCCGCGTTCATCGCCGGGATCAACGGGCTGTTCGGACCCGACTCGTGGCGGATAGCGTTCCTCGTCGCCACCGTCCCCGCGCTGTTCGTGCTGTTCCTCCGCAAGGGCATCAAGGAGACCCCGCAGCACCGTCTCAACACGTACCTGCGGCAGCTGCGGAAGTCCGGTCGCGCCGACGAGGCGAGCCGGATCGCGGCCCGCTTCGGGGTCGTCGAGGACGAGCGACCGTCACTGCGGGCGATCTTCGGCAAGCGCTACGCCCGCAACACCGTCGTGCTCTCGATCGCGTGGATCGTGAACTACTTCGGCATCACCACGACGAGCGTGCTCGGCACCACGATGCTCGAGGACGTGAAGGGCGTCGACACGAGCATGTCGCTGCTGATCATCGTGCTCTCCAACGTCGTCGGCGCCGCCGGGTACCTGTTCCACGGTTGGCTCGGTGACGTCATCGGCCGCAAGACCACCATCGTCGGCGGCTGGCTGCTCGCCGGGGTGTGCTGGACCCTGTTCGTCCTCGGCCCGGACGACTTCGGGTACGTCCTGGTCACGTACATGCTGACGCTGTTCTTCCTGCTCGGCCCCTACGCCTCCCTGCTGTTCCTGCAGGCGGAGTGCTTCGACTCCAGCTGCCGCGCCACCGGTTCCGCGTTCGTCACCGCCATGGGCCAGCCGGGATCGATCATCGGGTCCGCCGTGCTCACCGCACTCGTCGCCGGCAACGTCGGTCTCGGACCGGCGGCCGTCATCGTGGGCGCCGGCGGCATGGTCCTCTCCGGGCTGATCATGCTCGCGACCAAGCGCGTGGCGGTGATCGAGCATTGAGCACGCCCACTCCGGAGGCCGTGTACTCCGAGTTCGCAGGACGCGTCGCCGTCATCACCGGAGCCGCGAGCGGGATCGGCGCAGCACTCGCGGTGCAGCTCGCCGAGCACAGGGCCGACATCGTCATCCCGGTGTTCGCCGGTGACCCGCACGACCCCTCGGCCGTCGTCGCAGCCGTCGAGGCGGCCGGGGGTCGAGCGCTGACCGTCCCCGCCGACGTCCGCCGGACCGAGGACGTCGACGCCGTGTTCCAGGCGGCGCTCGACCGATGGGGCCGTGTCGACCACGTCGTCGCCGGCGCCGGCGTGCTCCGGCGGCAGCCGCTCGACACCATGACCGACGCCGCCTGGGACGACATGGTGCAGGTCGACCTCAACGGCGTGATGCGCACCCTCCGCGCGGGTGCGCGCCACCTCGGCTCCGGCGGGTCGATGGTGGCGGTCTCCTCGATCGCGGGCGGCGTCTACGGCTGGGTCGCGCACAGCCACTACGCCGCGTGCAAGGCCGCGGTGATCGGGCTGGCCCGGAGCGCCGCCGCCGAACTGGCGCCGCGCGGGATCCGCGTGAACACCGTCATCCCCGGTCTGATCGAGACACCGCAGTCGACGGACGCGACGAACTCGCTCGGAGCGGCGGGCCTCCAGGCAGCGGGCGCCCGCATCCCGTGGGGTCGTGTCGGGACCGCGGCGGAGGCGGCGGCCGTGATCCGCTTCCTGCTCAGCCGTGAGGCGCGGTACGTCACCGGACAGGAGCTCGTCGTGGACGGCGGGATGACCATCCTGATGGCCGACTGATGCGCGGCGACGTGTTCGACCTCGACGGAGCCACCGCGCTCGTCACCGGCGGCGCGAGCGGCATCGGGCTCGCGATCGTCGAGGCCTTCGTCGCCGCCGGTGCACAGGTCGCCGTCGCCGACCGCGACGTCGATGCCCTCGAAGCGGTCGCCCGGCGGCTGGACGTCCTGACCGTCGTCCTGGACGTCACGGACGAGGCGGACGTCGAGGCCGTCGTCGCGACCGTCGACGCAGAACTCGACAGCATCGACGTCCTCGTGAACGCCGCCGGTGTCCTCTCCCAGGCGCCGCTCGAGGAGCTGTCCACGGCCGACTGGAACCGGATCGTCGCCGTCGACCTCACCGGCGTGTTCCTGATGATGCGCGCGGTCGGTCGCCTGATGCTCCGCGACGGCGGTGGGCGCATCATCAACCTGGCCTCGCAACTGGCGATCAAGGGCGGGTCCGAGGTCGCGCACTACGCAGCCGCGAAGGCCGGTGTCATCGCGCTGACCAAGAGCGCGGCGATCGAGTGGAGCGGGCGGGGTGTCCTCGTCAACGCGATCGCGCCCGGTCCGATCGTGTCGCCGATGACCGACCGGATGACGCCGCAGTGGCGGGCGGAGAAGGCAGCCGAACTCCCGATCGGGCGGTTCGGTGTCCCGCACGAGGTCGCCCCGACGGCCCTGCTGCTCGCTTCCTCGCCAGCGGGCGACCTGTACACCGGGCAGACGCTCGGACCCAACTCCGGCGATGTGATGCCGTGACCGCATCCGTGGGAAGGTCGACAGATGTCAGCACACCAGACCGTCGTCATCGCCGGCTGCGGCGACCTCGGCACCGAGGCCGCACTCCGCTTCGCCGACCTCGGGTACCGCGTCGTCGGCGTCCGTCGTCGCGCTGGACTCCTGCCGGCGCCGATCGAGGGCCGGAGCACCGACCTCCGGAGTGACGTCCCCGAGATCGACCCCGACACCGCGATCGTCGTCGTGGCCCTGGCCGCGGGCAGCCGCGACCCGGACGAGTACCGCGCGACCTACGTCGACGGCCTGCGGAACGTGCTCGACGGCATCGACCGATCGGGGGCGAGCCCGCGGGTCGTCGTCGTGTCCTCGACCGCCGTGTACGACGTGTCCGACGGCAGCGAGGTCACCGAGGCGACCCTGGCCGCTGGCGGCACCCCGACGGCGAGGGTCCTGGTCGAGGCCGAGGCACTGCTCCGCGAACGGGTCGCCGGTGCCGTGCTCCTCCGCCTGTCCGGCATCTACGGCCCCGGCCGCGAACGGCTGATCGACCAGGTGCGCTCCGGCAGCGCCCGGCTCGCTCCGGCTGATGCCGCGTCCCCGCACACGAACCGCATCCACCGCGACGACGCCGCCGCCGCGATCGTGCACCTCGCGACGATGGACGACCCGGCGCCGACGTACCTCGGCACCGACGACGAGCCGGTCCGTCTCGACGACGTGCTGCGGTTCCTCGCCGACGAACTCGGTCTGCCGACACCGGAGCACGGCCCCGCATCGGACCGGCAGGCGGGTGGTGACAAGCGCCTGTCGAACGCGCTGCTCCGCTCGACGGGCTTCGCGTTCCGCTACCCGACCTTCCGAGAGGGCTACCGCGCGGTGTTGGCCGGCGAGGGCGCCCACCACCCCTGAGCTCAGTGGCCCCGGTGGTCCTGGATCGTCATCCGCGGCCCGAACGTCGGCTTCCGGAAGCCCGAGCCCGCGATCAACCGCACGACCCGCTCCCGGTGCCCCCGCCAGGGTTCGAGCAGCTCGAGCATCCCGTCGTCGTCGACCGGCCCGCCGGTGAGCGCCCACCCGACGAGCGCGGGCACGTGGTAGTCCCCGACGCTCGGCGAATCCGGATCGCCGTGCGCCCGTTGCGCCGTCTCGGCGGCGGTCCACGGCCCGACGCCCGGGATCGACTGCAGCCGGCTCGCGACGAGTTCGCCACCCCGGCCCAGGGTCAGCGTCCGCTCGAGCGCCGGCGCGACCTGCACGACGCGCATCACCGTCGCCGACCGTCCGGGCTCGATGCCGGCCTTGTGCCACTCCCAGCTCGGGATCCGCGCCCAGGTGTCGGCGTCCGGCGGGACGACCATGCCCGCCGGAGCCGGTCCGGGAGCGGGCGTGCCGAAGCGCTGCACGAGGTACCGCCACGCCCGCCAGGCCTGGCGGGAGGTCACCTTCTGCTCCATGATCGCCGGCACGAGCATCGCGACGACGGTGTTCGTCCGCAGCAGCCGTAACCCCGGCTGACGGTGTCGCGCCTGGGCGAGGAAGGCATGTGCGGACACGTCGAGCTCGGTCCAGTCGTCCCCGCGGCCGACCAGGTCCGGTCCGTGCGCGACCGCCCACGACGCTCCGGCACCCCAGGCACTGATCGCGACGGTGTCGCCGACGGGGCGCACGAGCACCGATGCGGGCCCATCAGGCGTCCGGAGCGCGAGCCACACGTCGGAGCCGACCACCCGGTGGGCCGGGTCGCCGGAGCCGCGCGACAGGGGCCGCAGCGTCGCGACCACGTCCACCGGGCCTCCCGGCCGGTACACGGTGTCCACGCGACCCGCACCGTCGTCGACGCCGGGACGGGCCGCCGGAGCGGCGGCGACGGGACGGACGGAGGGCATGCAGGGATGGTAAGCGGAACCGCCGTCAGACATGATGGGCACGTCCCTCCGGACCCGACCACGGGAGTCACCATGCGCATCGGCATCCTCACCTCCGGCGGCGACTGCCCCGGCCTCAACGCGGTCATCCGCGCCATCGTGCTCAAGGGCATCGCCATCCACGGCCACGAGTTCGTCGGCTTCCGCGACGGCTGGCGGGGGGTGGTCGAGGGCGACATCGTGCCGCTCGGCCGCAAGGACATCCAGGGCATCGCGAAGCAGGGCGGGACGATCCTCGGCACCAGCCGGACGAACCCCTTCGAGGGTCCGAACGGCGGCGTCGAGAACATCACGAAGACGCTGGAGCGGCACGGCATCGACGCCGTCGTCGCGATCGGCGGCGAGGGCACCCTGGCCGCCGCGAAGCGCCTCACGGACGCCGGCCTGCAGATCGTCGGCGTGCCGAAGACGGTCGACAACGACCTGGGCGCCACCGACTACACGTTCGGGTTCGACACCGCGGTGGCGATCGCGACCGAGGCGATGGACCGCCTCCGCACCACCGGCGAGTCCCATTCCCGCTGCATGGTCGCCGAGGTGATGGGCCGCCACGTCGGTTGGATCGCCCTGCACTCGGGCATGGCGGCGGGCGCGCACGCGATCCTCATCCCCGAACAGAAGACGTCGCTGGCGCAGATCGGCGAGTGGGTGCAGGCCGCATACGACCGCGGACGCGCACCCCTGGTCGTGGTCGCCGAGGGCTTCGTCCCCGACCACGAGGACACCGCCCACACCGAGCGCGGCCTGGACGCGTTCGGCCGGCCGCGCCTGGGTGGCATCGGCGAGCGCCTCGCCCCGCTCATCGAGGAGATGACCGGCATCGAGACGCGTGCGACCACGCTGGGCCACATCCAGCGCGGTGGCACCCCGACGGCGTACGACCGGGTGCTGTCCACCCGGCTCGGGCTGGCCGCGATCGACGCGGTCGTCGAGGAGCGCTGGGGCCGGATGGTCGCCCTGAAGGGGACCGAGATCGTGCACGTCTCGTTCGCGGACGCGCTCGGCGAGCTGAAGACCGTGCCGCAGGACCGGTACGACGAGGCCGCCATCATGTTCGGCTGATCGCGGGCGGCCCGCGGGCGGCGGCACGCGGGCGCGTTTCGCGCTCAGCGACACCGTTCGTGCGAGCGGGCGCGAACGGTGTCGCTGAGCGCGAACCGTCGGGCACGCATCAGGCCCGCACCCGACCCGGAGGCCCGGGGTAGCGTCGCGCGCATGACCCGCGCCGTCCTCGTGTCCCGTTCCGCCGCCCCCGTCGTCACCGACGTCGACCTGCCCGCTCCCGGCGCCCGGGAGGCCCTGGTCACCGTCACGAGGTCGAGCGTCAACTACAAGGACGGCCTGGCCGTCGCCGGCGACCCCGGCGTGGTGCGGGCCGATCCGCTCGTGCCGGGCATCGACGTGGTGGGCACCGTCGTCGCGGTCGGCTCGGACGTGCAGGACGTGGCAGTCGGCGAGCGCGTGGTCCTCACCGGCGCGGGCGCGGGCGAGACGCGACACGGCGGCTGGGCGGAGCAGTGCGTGGTCCCGGTGGACTCGCTCGTCGCGCTGCCGGACGGCATCGACGACGACCTGGCGGCAGCGATCGGCACGGCAGGCTTCACGGCGATGCTCAGCGTCCTGGCGCTTGAGCGGGTGGTCGCGCCCGAGGACGGACCGGTCCTGGTGACCGGGGCCTCGGGCGGGGTCGGCACGGTGGCGATCGCCCTGCTCGCGGCTCGTGGGTACCGGGTGACGGCGTCGACCGGTCGGCCGGAGAACGGCGACTCGCTCCGGGCCCTCGGCGCGACGGACGTCGTCGACCGTGCGCAGTTCGCCGACCCCGGAAAGCCGATGCAGCGGGCGGTCTGGGCGGGTGCGGTGGACAGCGTCGGCGGTGCGACCCTGGCGAACGTCCTCGCGGCGACGCGGTACGGCGGGGCGGTCACGGCGTGCGGGCTGGCGCAGGACACCGCGCTGCCGACGACGGTGCTGCCGTTCATCCTGCGCGGGGTGTCGCTGCTCGGAATCGACTCGGTCGCGGCGCCGCTCGACCTGCGGCAGCGGGCGTGGGCGCGGCTGGGGACGGACCTCGACCCGGCGCTGCTCCGGGCGGTGTCGCGGACCGTCGGGCTGGCCGAGGCGATCGAGGTCGGCGCTGCCGTGGTCGCCGGACGGGTGCACGGGCGGACCGTGGTCGACGTGCGGCGGTGATCCGCGCCTCCCGCCAGTGATTTTGCAACCGTTTGCGCAATGTCACGTTAGGATTTGAATACCGAACACCTTCTGAAGGAGACCCGGATGCCGGTACCCAAGTCGACCGTCGAGAACTCGCCGCGCAAGCTCCTCCGGGACGTCGTCCTCGAGAAGATGCTCGCGGCCATCCAGGACGGGACCCTGCAGGCCGGCGAACGTCTCAACGACGACGAGCTCGTCGCCTGGCTGGGTGTGAGTCGCACCCCGATCCGCGAGGCGATCGCGAAGCTCGTCGACTACGGCCTGGTCGAGATGGAGGCGAACCGGTACACCCGCGTCGCCTCCCCGACCCGCGAAGCCTACGACGACGCCTTCCAGATGCTCTTCGGCTTCGGTGAACTCGCCGCGCGCTGGTCCTTCCCCCGCTTCGAGGACGCCGACGTGAAGGCGTTCGGCGCCATCCTCGACGACATGCGCGCGCACGCGAAGGCCGAGGACCGCGCCCTCAACGACGACATCGACCGCGCGATCGCGTTCATGGTGCAGAAGTCCGGCAACGAACTGCTGCTCAAGACGAGCGAATCGCTGCTGAACCGGGCGAAGTTCGTCCGGATCGGCGAGCCCGAGTTCGTCTTCTGGGACGTCGAACAGGCCCTCGACGGCTTCCGCGCCGCCGCGAAGGGTCGCGACGGGGAGGCCGGCGGAGCACTCGTCCGTGGACTCGGTCGCGGGATGGCCGAGCACCTCGCCACCGCCCGGGCCGCGAAGGCCTGACTGCCGTCGGGTCCACCGGGGTGCGCGAGGATGACGGGATGACCGACGCCCTCCTCCGCACCTCCGGACTCCGCGTCACCCGCGCCGGCCGCGACCTGCTGCACGACGTCGACCTGACCGTCCGGGCCGGCGAGCACTGGGCACTGCTCGGGCCGAACGGCGCCGGCAAGTCGACGCTGCTGGCCGTCCTGGGCGCGACCGGGCACCCCTCCGCGGGCACCGTCGAGCTGCTCGGGCACCGCCTGGGTCGGGTCGACGTCCGGCAGCTCCGCGAACACATCGGCCACGTCGACCCACGGCACCGGATGCTCTCGCCGCTCACCGTCCTGGAGACCGTGCTCACCGGGCTGACCGGCACGACCGACCTCATGGTGCGGTGGGAGCCGAACGCCGAGCAGGTCGCCCGTGCTGAGCAGCACGTCGCCGACGTCGGACTGTCCGCCCGCCGGGACGCCCGCTGGCCGGTGCTGTCGCAGGGTGAACGGGGTCGGGCACTGATCGCGCGGGCGTTGATGGCCGAGCCGCGGCTGCTGCTGCTCGACGAACCGGCGACCGGGCTCGACGTCGCGGCGCGGGAACACCTGCTCGAGACCGTCGACGCGCTGCGGGTGCGGCAGCCGGAGCTCGGCAGCGTGATGGTCACCCACCACCTCGAGGACCTGCCGGCGTCCACCTCGCACGCGATGCTGCTGCGGGACGGGGCCGTCGTGGCGCAGGGGCGCGCGGACGAGGTCATCAGCTCGGCGCGGGTGTCGGCGGCGTTCGACTTCCCGCTGGCGGTCGAGCGGAGCGGTGGGCGCTGGCACGCACGCCGCGCGGACTAGCCGACCCGCGCCTCCCGTCCGCCCGTCCGTCTCGCGAAACGCAACGTCGGCGCCGTTCCGCAGCGACATTGCGCTGCGTGACGACGCCGACGTTGCGTGTTGCGGGGGTCAGGCGGCGGCAGCGGCCTTCGCGGCGGCGGGCAGGGCGTCGAGGATCTGCGACACCGCACGCTCGTCGTGCGCCGCGGTGAGGAACCACGCCTCGAACACACTCGGCGGCAGCGTGATGCCGGAGTCGAGCATGCTGTGGAAGAACGGCGCGTACCGGAAGACGTCCTGCGCCCGGACGTCGTCGTAGTTCCGCGGCGGGGTGTCCGTGAACGCGAACGAGAACAGGTTGCCGGCGTGCTGCACGGTGTGTGCGACGCCCTCGGCCGACAACGCCTCGCTCGTCGCCCGCGACACCACGTCGGCGGTGCGGTCGAGGTGCGCGTAGACGTCCGCCGTGGCGGCACGGAGCGTGGCGATGCCGGCGGCGACCGCCAGCGGGTTCCCGGACAGCGTGCCCGCCTGGTACACCGGGCCGAGCGGGGCGAGGAAGTCCATCACCTCGCGACGACCACCGAGTGCGGCGAGGGGCATGCCGCCGCCGATGACCTTGCCGTAGGTGACCAGGTCGGGCTTCCAGCCGGCGCCGTCGGGGACGGTGTTCGACGCCTCGAGACCCCACCAGCCGGCGGGTCCGACGCGGAAGCCGGTGAGGACCTCGTCGACGATGAGCAGCGCACCGTTCGAGCTGGTGATCTGCGACAGCGCCCGGTTGAAGCCGCGGTCGGGAGCGAGGACGCCCATGTTCGCGGCGGCGGCCTCGACGATCACGGCGGCGATGCGCCCGGAGTGCTCCTCGAACGCGCGGCGGACGGCGTCCAGGTCGTTGTACGGCAGCACCAGGGTCTGCGCGGCGGTCTCGGCGGTGATGCCCGCACTGCCGGGCAGGGCGAGCGTCGCGACACCCGAGCCGGCCTCGGCCAGCAGCGAGTCGGAGTGGCCGTGGTAGTGCCCAGCGAACTTCACGAGCAGGTCGCGGCCGGTGTACCCGCGGGCCAGGCGGATCGCGGTCATCGTCGCCTCGGTGCCGGTGGACACCATGCGGAGCTTCTCGATCGGACCGTCGCCGTCGACCTGCACCCGCTGCTTCACGAGCTCGGCCAGCTCGGTCTCGCCCGGGGTGGAGGCGCCGAACGACAGCCCGCGGGCCGCCGCCTGCTGCACGGCCTCGACCGTGCCGGGGTGGGCGTGCCCGAGGATCGCGGGACCCCACGACGCGACGAGGTCGACGTACTCGCGACCCTCGGCGTCGGTGACGTACGCCCCCTTCGCGTTGACGAGGAACCGCGGGGTGCCGCCGACGGAGCCGTAGGCACGGACCGGGGAGTTCACGCCGCCCGGGATGCTGTTCTTCGCGCGGCCGAACAGCTGGTCGTTGGTCGTCGTCGGGGTCATTCGGGTGCCTTCCCGGTCGTGGCGATGCCGGCGACGTCCGCGGTGCTGCCGGAGGCGCGCAGGCCCGCTTCGTCGTTGAGCTTGCGGGCGATGTCGACCGCGAAGTAGGTGAGGATCGCGTCGGCGCCGGCGCGCTTGATGCCGATGAGGGCCTCCATCGCCGCGGCGTCCCGGTCGATCCAGCCGTTCTGGGCGGCTGCGGTGATCATCGCGTACTCGCCGGAGATCTGGTACGCCCAGACCGGCACCGGCGACGTGTCAGCGGTGCGGGCGAGGACGTCGAGGTAGCTCATGGCGGGCTTCACCATGACGATGTCGGCGCCCTCCTCGATGTCCTGCTCGACCTCGCGCAGCCCTTCACGTCCGTTGCCGGAGTCGAGCTGGTAGGTGCGGCGGTCGCCCTGCAGGGTCGAGGCCACGGCCTCCCGGAACGGCCCGTAGAAGGCGGAGGCGTACTTCGCGGCGTAGGCGAGGAGCGCCGTTCCGGAGTGGCCGGCGGTGTCGAGGGCGTCGCGGGCGGCGGCGATCTGCCCGTCCATCATCCCGCTCATGCACACCAGTTCGGCGCCGGCCTCGGCCTGCGCGACCGCCATGTCCCGGTACCGCAGGAGGGTGGCGTCGTTGTCGACCGAACCGTCGCTCGCGAGCACCCCGCAGTGGCCGTGGTCGGTGAACTCGTCGAGGCACAGGTCGGACTGCACGACCAGCGCGTCCCCGACCTCTTCCTTCGCCACCCGGATCGCGACGTTGAGGATGCCGTCCGGGTCGGTCGCGCCGGACCCGACGGCGTCCTTGTGCTCAGGCACCCCGAACAGGTTCACGCCGCCGATCCCGACCGACGCGGCCTCGTTGAGCGCGCGGCGGAACGAGTCGAGGGAGTGCTGCTGGACCCCGGGCATGCTCGTGATGTCGATGGCGTCGGTGGCGCCTTCGCGGATGAACATCGGCAGCACGAGCTCGGCGGGGTGGAGCCGGGTCTCGGCGACGAGTCGACGCATCGCGGGGGTGGCCCGGAGACGTCGGGGGCGGACCTGGGGGAAGCGTCCAGTCACGAGTGACCTTCCTGTTCGGGGTGTGGGGTGAGGGTCTCGACGACGGCGTCGAGCAGGGATTCGGCGGACCGCTCGGCCGCGACGACGTGCACGGGCAGTCCGGCTTCGCGGGTCTCGGTGGCGGTGCCCGGGCCGATGCAAGCGATCCGGGTCCGCGGGTCCAGTGGGGTGAGGCGGCGGGCGACTTCGCGGGCGACGCTGCCGCTCGTCACGAGGACGACGTCCGGCGCCGCGTCGAGGGTGATCGGCCCGTCGCCGGTGCCCACGGTACGGTACGCGACCACGTCGACCACCAGGATGTCCCGCTCCCGCAGGCCGTCGACCAGGGTCGGGGCGGCGAGGTCGGAGCGCGGGTGCACGACCAGTCCGTCGGTGTCCGGCAGGGCGGCAACGAGGCCCGCGGCCGAGGCGTCGTCCGGCACCAGGTCGACGGGCCAGCCGGCCGCGCGGGCAGCGCGTGCGGTCGCGGTGCCGACGGCGGCGACGCGGACGCCGGACGGGAGGCCCGCCATGCGTCCCACGAGCACGCGCACGGTGGTCGCACTGGTCACCACGAGCCAGGGGCCCGTGCCGCTTCCGGTCGCGGCCGCGGCTGCCGCACGGAGCTGCGCGATCGCCGCGTCGAGGGGGCCGGTGTCCGCGGGTGGCTCGTCCGTGATGAGCGGCACCACCACGGGCTCGAGCCCCCGCGCCCGAGCGGACTCGGCGACCCGGGCACCCCAGCCACCGCCACGCGGCACCAGCACGACAGCGCGGCCAGTGGCAGCGGTGTCCGTGGCAGCGGTGTCCGAGGCAGCGGTGTCCGTGGGGCTCCGGGTGTCGTCCGTGGTGCCCGCCCTACTCGGCCGGGCTCGCCAGCCCGGGGCCGGCGGTGTGCCCGGTGTCCGGTTCGTCCGTGCCGGGGCCGCTCGTCGCAGGCAGGTCGGCGAGTTCGGCGGCACCGTTCTCGAGGAGCTCGTCGGCGACCCGGCCGGCGACCGACAGCGCTTCGTCGAGCCGGTCCTGCGCGGAGCCGTCGAGCATCGCCGCGTGCGAGGCCGTGCGGTACTCGGACCCGTCCGGGCTGTACACGGTCGCGGACACCAGGAGCATCTCGGCGTCGATGACGGCCGTCGCCCCGATCGGCGCGGAGCAGCCGGCCTCGAGCTTCGCCAGGACCTCGCGCTCCGCCGTGACGGTGAGGCGGGTCGGGGCGTGCTCGATCTTCCGCAGGGCGGCGAGCAGGTTCCGGTCGTCCTCGTCCGCCCGGATCTCGACGGCCAGGGCACCCTGTCCGGGAGCACTCGGCCAGAAGCCCAGGTCGAGCAGCTCGGTCGCGGCGTCGAGCCGACCGATGCGGCCGAGCCCGGCGGCCGCGAGCACGATGGCGTCGAGGTCGTCCTCGACCCGTGCGAGCCGGGTGTCGATGTTGCCGCGGATGTCCACGACGTCCAGGTCGGGCCGATCGGCACGGAGCTGCGCGGCCCGGCGGGGCGAACCCGTCCCGACCGTCGCGCCCTCGGGCAGGGTCTCGACCGTCGCACCGTTCCGGGCCACCAGGACGTCACGGGCGTCGGCACGCTTCGGCACGGCCCCGATGGTCAGGCCCGGGTACGGCGCGGTCGGCAGGTCCTTGAGGGAGTGCACGAGGACGTCGACCTCGTGCGCCACGAGGGCTTCACGGAGGGCCGACGCGAAGACACCGGTGCCGCCGAGGGACGCCAGGGAGGCACGGTTCGTGTCGCCCTCGCTGGTCACGGTGACGAGTTCCACCGGCCGACCGGACGCCTTGGCGAGCCGGTCGGCGATGTCCTGCGACTGGGCGACCGCGAGCCGGCTGGCACGGGTGCCGAGCCGGATCGCGGGCTTGTCACCCGGGGTCTTCGGTGTTGCGGGGTCCTGCACTGCTGGGTCCTTCGATGTGGAGCCGTCGGTCACGGAGCGACGCCGGCGGCGGCGGGCTTGAACCCCGCTCGCACGTTCTCGCAGCAGCCCGGGCGGCACACGTCGTACCAGGGGCCGATGTCGGTCATGTGCGGACGCTCGGCCTTCGGGGTGCCGTTGACCCGCTCGAGCACGAGGTCGACGAGTCCGGAGACGTAGGCGGGGTCGATGCCGGGGGTCTGCGTGCGGAGCGACCAGTAGCCGAGCTCACCGGCGGTCTCGGTGGCTTCCTCGTCGAGGTCCCACATGACCTCCATGTGGTCGCTCACGAAGCCGAGCGGCACGATGAGGACGGCGCGGGTCGGGCCGCCCTTGAGGTCCTCGTTCATGTAGTCGTTGATGTCCGGCTCGAGCCACGGCTGCGTCGGGGGGCCGGAGCGCGACTGGTAGACGAGCTTCCAGGCGGGCTTCGACGTGCCCTGCAGGTGCGCGTGCTCGGGCTGCTCGAGGAGCTCCGCCCACGCCTGGTCGAGGACGACCTCGCCGACGGCCAGGTGCTGGGCCTCGTACGCGCCGTGCTCGTCGAACCCGCGGAAGTCGGGGCCGGACCGGGCGGCGTCGGTCGAGGGGATCGAGTGCGTGGAGAAAAGCACCTGCAGCTCGGTCGCGACGTCGAGGCCGTCGTTCTCGGCGATCGCCCGGGCCATGCCGTCGCGGACACCGTCGATGAACGGCCGGATGAAGCCGGGGTGGTCGAAGAACTGCCGGATCTTGTCGATCTGGATGGTGTCGATCAGGCCGGTCTCGTTCAGCACACGGGCGTAGTCCTCGCGGTACTGACGGCAGCTGGAGAACGACGAGTACGCGCTCGTGGCGATCGCGACGAGCTTCGTGTAGCCCTTGTCGGCCGCCTCTGTGAACGCCTCTTCGAGGTAGGGCTCCCAGTTGCGGTTGCCCCAGAGGACGGGCATGTCGATGCCACGGGACGCGAGCTCGGTCTCGAGCGCGGCCTTGAGCGCACGGTTCTGCGCGTTGATCGGGCTGACGCCGCCGAAGTGCCGGTAGTGGTGCGCGACCTCTTCGAGGCGCTCGTCCGGGATCCCGCGGCCGCGGGTGACGTTGCGGAGGAACGGGATGACGTCGTCCTGGCCCTCCGGTCCGCCGAAGCCGGCGAGCAGGATCGCGTCGTACGCGGTCGGCTCCTCGACGTGCTCCGGGCCGGACGCCGCCGCGGGGGTGGCGGCGAGGACGGTCTGTCCGTTCGTGATCATGCTGGTGTCGGTCATGACAGCACCTCCGGGAGTTCGGCGGTCGTCACGCGACGACCCGTGTAGAAGGGCACTTCTTCGCGGACGTGCATGCGGGCCTCGGTGTAGCGGAGGTCGCGCATCAGGTCGACGAGGTCGACCAGGTCGGGGCTCTCGAGCGGCAGGATCCACTCGTAGTCACCGAGGGCGAAGGAGGCGATGGTGTTGGTGAGCACGCGGCGGTACTTGGCGCCGGCGACACCGTGGTCGCGGAGCATCTTCGACCGCTCGTCCTCGGGCAGCAGGTACCACTCGTAGGACCGGACGAACGGGTAGACCGTGATCCAGGCCTCGGGGTCCTTGCCGCGCAGGAACGCCGGCGTGTGCCGCTTGTTGAACTCGGCTTCGCGATGCATGGCCATCGCGTGCCAGACCGGTTCGGCGTCCTGGAACAGCGCCGTGCGACGGATGCCCCGCAGCACCGCCTGGATCGCCTGCGCGTCGTCGCCGTGCAGCCAGATCATGACGTCGGCGTCGGCGCGGAAGCCGGAGACGTCGTAGAAGCCACGGATGGTGACACCGCGCTCGGCACCGGCCGCGACGACCGCGTCGAGTTCGGCGACCGAGTCGTCACCGCCACGGGCGACCGCGCCGACCGGACGGCGGAACACCGCCCAGAGCGCGTAGGCGGTGAGCAGGTTCGGGTCGATCCCGGAAGCGGGATCCGTCTCGTGCGCTGCGTCGGTGTGTGCCGCGGCGCTGTGCGCGGCGGCGGTTCCTGCTGGTGTGGGCACGTCAGTGCTCATGGATCGGTCGTCCTCCACGGTGGCCGCGAGCACGATCGCCAGCGGCACGGTTGCCAGGGGTGTGGGTCGCCCGTCCCCGTCGCCGAGCGGGCGTCCGGGGCTGCGTTCCACAGTGGCTCGCGGTGGCTCGCCGCCTGTGGTTCACCGTCGTCGGAGCGCCGCTACGACGATACCCCCGACCACTGCCACTCCCGCTGCGAGCCCGGCCAGGTACGGCACCGGGTTCTCGTCCACGCCACGCTTGACCTTCGACGCCGCGATGCCGAGCTGCTTCGGGACGTTGAGCTTGTCCTCGATCGCGTCGAGGGTGTCGAAGAGCTGGGCACGGGTGGCGGCGACGCGGTCGGCGATGTCGCCGTGCTCGTCCTTGGGGTCGGTCACTGGTCCTCCGGTGGGGTCGTGGGGATGACGGGGGTCAGAGGACGACGGGGTCAGAACCGGCCGTCGACGTCGGGCTTGCGGGAGCCACGCTGCGTCTCGGGGGTCGGCTTCTTGCCGAGGCCCTTGACGGCGTTGACGTCGTTCTTGACGCTGGCGATCGTGCGCTTCGGCGTGATCGGCAGGCCCTTCTTCAGGCGCTTCCAGCCCACGAGACCCAGGATCCCCGCGACGATGAGCATCAGCACGCCGAGCAGCAGCGCCGCCAGCCATGCCGGCATCACGGTGGCGAGGCCCATCACCGCTGCGGTGAGGAGCACGCCGATCGCGTACAGCACGACGACGAGGGCGGCGACGAGGATGCCCGCGGCGATGCCGAAGACCTTCGCCTTGCCGATCATCTCGGCCTTGAGGAGCGAGATCTCGCCCTTCACCAGGTCCTTGACGAGGTCGGGCAGGTCCTTGACGAGGCCGAACAGCGACCGCGACTTCCGGTCGCGTGTGTCGGTCATGAGATCTGCGAGCCCTTGTTGGACGACGCCTTCGAGCTCACCTTGCGGACGACCTTCTTGGTCTGCTCACCGATGAAGTCGGCGACGTCGGGCGTGCGGTCCTGCACGAAGCCCTCGACGTCGTGCACGCTCTTCTGCACGCCGTTGCTGTTCCAGACCTTGCCGCTGACCGACTTGATCTGCTCGTACCGCGCCCGTCCGGCTCGCGATCCCAGGACGTACCCGAGTGCTGCGCCGGCGACGAACAGGAGCTTTCCACGCATGAGCGTTTCCTCCGTTGGGTCAGTGTGCTTGGTGATGCACCGTTGCGGGGTCATGCACCGATCGGCATGTGTCCGACGGTTCCCCCAACAGTAGCCCTCGGCGGGTCGGCGGTCCGCTCAGGAATCCAGGATGCGCTCAGCCGCGGTGCGGGCGCCGGTCACGATGCCGGAGAGGCCCCGGCCCGACGACGCCTCGCCGATGCCGACGACGCCCTCGGCCAGTCCGGCCGCCTCGGCGTCCGGTCCGTGCCAGAGCACGCGTGCGGCGCCGACCACGTGCTCCGGTCCGACGCGGAGGCCGAGCAGGGCGGACGCGTCGGTGGTGGCGCGCGTGCTCACCGGTCCGGTGGGGTCGACCGGGAGGCTCGTGCCGACCGGGTCCGCACCCGTCGCGTCGGCAGCGCCGGTCGCCTGGCCCGCACCTGCCGGGGGCAGGGCGTAGCTGAGACGGAGGACGTGCCTCCCGGCCGCACGCTCGGCCAGCCACGGCCACTTGACGGTCGCGTGCGTCAGCGCCTTCGCGGCGACGCCCGCTGCCGCCGGGTGCACGAGCATGCCGGTCCCGCGGGGGGCGTCGTCCAGCTCCGGCCGGTCGACCACCAGCGTGAGCAGCTCGATGCCGGACCGCCGGGGCGCTGCCGTCCGGGCGGGGTCGGCGACCGTGGCGAGGACGTGGTCCGCGGCCAGTCGTTCGGTCCGGCCGTCGGCGGAGGTGGTCTCGACCGCGGCCCGTTCGACGCGCGTCGCCCGGGTGTGCAGCCGGACGTCGACGCGGTACGTGTCGAGGTCGGCGACGAGTTCGTCGACCAGGCGGGCGATGCCGCCACGGAGGCCCTGCACGGCGGAACCCGCGACGGCACGCTTCCGGAGCGCGAGCACCGCACGGGCGAGCGAGCCCTCGCGCTGCAGTGCCGCACGCAGCCCGGGGGCGACCCGGTCCGGGTCCAGGTCGTCGGGGTGGGTGGAGTGCACGCCGGCGACGATCGGAACGACCAGGTCGTCGAGGACCTTCGCGCCCATCCGCCGCCGGACCAGCATGCCGAGGGACGTCGCCCGCGCACCGACCGGCGAGGGCAGCAGCGCGTCCATCTGGGCACGCAGCGCCGCCGGGCCGCCGACGACGGCGATGACGTCCGCGGCCATCGGGGTGCCCGGGATCCCGAGCAGTCCGGTCGAGGGGATCGGGGCGGTCCGGCCGTCGCGGGTCATCAGCCACGCACCGCGCGGGTCCGGCGAGACGATGTCGTTGCCCAGTCCGAGTTCGATCGCCAGCGAGGACACGGCGTCCGTCCGGGTGGCGAAGGAGTCCGCGGCCATGTCGAGGTCGAGCCCGGCGACGGTGTGCCGGCGGATCATGCCGCCGAGCTCCCCGGATGCCTCGAGCAGCACGACGTGTGCGCCGCCCTTCGCCAGGTCCCGCGCGGCGACGAGCCCGGCGACTCCGCCACCGACCACGACGACGTCGGTCATGCCGCGGCGCTCCGGGCCCCGTCGGTGCCGTCGGTGCCGTCGGTGCCGTCGCCGAGCGAGTGCACGAGTTCGACGACGCGGGTCAGGACGTCCGGGTCGGTCTCCGGCGGCACCCCGTGGCCGAGGTTCACGACGTGCGCCCGGGCCACCCCACCGCGCCGGACGACCGCGCGGACGTGGGCTTCGAGGACCTCCCACGGGGCCGCGAGCATCGCCGGGTCGATGTTGCCCTGCACGGTGACGCCCGTGCCGACGCGCCGCACGGCCTCGTCGAGCGGCAGGCGCCAGTCCACGCCGACCGCGTCGACCGCGTCGGCGTGGCCGCCGACGGTCGCCATGTCGGCCAGGACCTCGCCGCTGCCGACACCGAAGTGGATGCGCGGGACGCCGAGGTCGGCGACGTGGGACAGCGCGGTCGCCGAGTGCGGTGCGACCCGCTCGACGTAGTCCGCCCGCGACAGGGAACCGACCCACGAGTCGAAGAGCTGCGCGGCCGAGGCACCGGCGAGCACCTGGGCCCGGAGGAACGCCCCCGACACGTCGGCGGCCCAGTCCAGCAGGCGCGACCAGGTCTCCGGGTCGGCGTGCATCATCGTGCGGGCGCGGATGTGGTCCTTCGACGGGCCACCCTCGACCAGGTAGGCGGCCAGGGTGAAGGGGGCACCGGCGAAGCCGATGAGCGGCGTGCTGCCCAGCTCGGCGACCGTGCGGGCGACGGCCTCGGAGATCGGTGCCAGGGCCTCCGGCTCGAGGCGACCGAGGGCGTCGACGTCGGAGGCGGTCCGGACCGGGGAACCGAGGACGGGGCCACGACCGGGGACGATCTCGACGTCCACGCCCGCGAGCTTGATCGGCACGACGATGTCGCTGAAGAAGATGCCGGCGTCGACCCCGTGCCGGCGCACCGGCTGCAGGGTGATCTCCGACGCCAGGGCCGGGTCGAGGCACGCGTCGAGCATGGCCGTGCCGACCCGGAGGTCGCGGTACTCGGGCAGCGAACGGCCCGCCTGGCGCATGAACCAGACCGGCAGCGTCTCCGGGCGGTCGCCCCGGAGGGCCCGGACGAGCCGCGAGCCCGCGGTGCGGCCGTCGGCGAGCGGATGGGTGGTCGGGAGCGCGTCGGTCACCCGGTGATTCTCCCACCGCGAACAGGGCGGATCTCCGATCTGGCACTCGGGACGACGGGGTTACGATTGAAGACGTGCTCATCTGTCTCACGGCGTCGCATCGCAACGCCAGCTTCGACCTCCTGGAGCGTCTGAGCATCGGAGCACCCGCGGCGGCCAGCCACCTCGTCACGGACTCGGACGTCCTGGACGGCGCCGTGGTCCTCGCCACGTGCAACCGGTTCGAGGCCTACCTCGACATCGCCGGTGATGACGAGGCCGCCGTCCGCGCCACGGTCGAGGCCGTGTCGGCAGCGAGTGAGCTGCAGGCGGACGAGGTCCTCGACTCCGTGCAGGTCCTGGGCGGCGGCGACGTCGTGCAGCACCTCTTCGCCGTGTCGAGCGGGCTCGAGTCCGTGGTCGTCGGCGAGACCGAGATCTCCGGCCAGGTCCGACGGGCCCTCGAGGACGCCCGCCGCAACGGCACCACCACCTCGGAGCTCGAACGCCTCTTCCAAGAGGCAGCGCACACCTCACGCGGGGTCAAGACCCGCACCCGCATCGGCGCAGCCGGCCGGTCGCTCGTCCGTCTCGGACTCGAGCTCGCCTCGTCGCGGATCACCGAGTGGGCCGCCACCCGCGTGCTGCTCGTCGGCACCGGCAGCTACGCCGCGACCACCATCGCTGCCCTCCGCGACCGCGGTGCCGAGCAGATCCAGGTCTTCTCGCCCTCCGGCCGCGCCCCCTGGTTCGCCGCCAAGCACGACCTGGTCGCCGCCACCGACCTGCGCACCGCGATCGGCACGAGCGACGTCGTCATCACCTGCACCTCGAGCGAGGTCCCGGTGGTCGAGGCGTGCGACCTCGACGACGGTGCCCGACGGATCGTCATCGACCTCGGGCTCCCCCGCAACGTGCACCCCGACGCCGCCGACGTCGAGGGCGTCGAGCTGCTCGACCTCGAGACGATCAGCATCCACGCGCCCATCGCCGAGCTGAACGCCGAGACCGAGGCCCGCGCCATCGTCGACGACGCCGTCTCCCGGTTCCGTGCCCAGGCCCTCGAGCAGTCGACCACCCCGGCGCTCGTCGCCCTGCGCAAGCACGTCTTCGGCATCCTGGACGACGAGATCGACCGTGTGAAGCGTCGCGGCGACACCACCCCCGAGTCCGCGGAGCAGACCGAACGGGCGCTCCGGCACCTGGTCGGCGTGCTGCTGCACCGCCCCTCCGTGCGGGCCCGGGAACTCGGCCGTGCCGGTCGCGGCGACGACTTCACCGTGGCGCTGGACGCCCTCTTCGGGGTGCGCCCGGAGCCCGTCGCGGACGTGCCGTCCGCTGTCGTGCCGCTGGCCTCGCGCGTGCGCGACGACGAGGCGGACGCGAGCTGACCGGCTCGGGTGGGGCGGGCCTCCCGGCCGTGCCCGTCCTGGACGTCAGCGCGCTCCTGCTGGTCCGCGACCGCCGCGTCCTGATGGTGCGCGCCCGCGGGCGCGACGTCCTGTACCTGCCCGGCGGCAAGGTCGAACCCGGCGAGTCCGCCGTCGACGCCGCCGTCCGCGAGGCGTACGAGGAGACCGGCCTGCGGCTCACCGCCGACGACGTCGACGAGTTCGCCGTCGTCACCGAACCCGCCCACGGGCAGGCGCCCGGAACGATCGTCGCGATGACGCTCTTCCTGGCACGGCCGGGAGGCACGCTGGACTCCGCCACGCCCGTCGCCTCCGCAGAGGTGGACGAGGTGGAGTGGGTCACCTCCGACGACGCCGGACGCTGCCCGCCGGCCGGGGTCGAGACCCTCCGCCTGCTGACGCAGGCGGGACTCGTCGACTGACCGACGGGCGGGGTGACCGGGTGGCCGACCGGCGGCTGGGTCGCCGGTGACCGGCCGCTACTGGTCGCGGTCGGTGTAGTGCCCGGTCTCCTCCGGTCCGGCCGGCTGGGGCTCGCCGGGGATGTCCGACTCGACGTACTCGCCCGACTCGCCGTCGGGCTCCGGACGGGCCTCGCCGGGGATGTCGCTCGACACGAACTCGCCGGCCGGCTCGTCGTCGGTGACGCGGTGCTCACCGGGGATGTCGCTGTCCACGAACTGGCCGGCGCGTGCGTCCACGCCGTCCGCCCGCTCGTCGTCGCCGCGTGCTGCTTCGTGCTTGCCTGCTGCCATCGGTCTGTGCCTTCCGTGTCCGCACGTCGTCGTCGACGTGCACGATGCCGATCCTGCCCGAACTCGCTGGCGGGTGGTGCGTCAATGGGAGGACGTGCGAGACAGTTCCACGATGGAAGTGGTTGTGTGGCGCCCATGGGACAGAGCAGTCGAGTCATCACCGGGAACGTGACCGGATCGCGCCCGCTGCGCGCACTGGGCGGGACGGTGGGTCTGGCGGGGG